>NZ_ALKH01000002.1:0-245785 GCF_000286475.1 Streptococcus sp. BS35b | reverse complement strand
CTTTTGGATTTGGATTAGAATTAGGGGTTGTTGGTTCCTCTGGTTTCTTAGGTTCTGGCGTTGTCGTGCGAACTGTATTTGAGGCGTAAGCAACTTTATTCACAGTATTTACATAGGTATTTTCAAAGGTTCCGACAGCAATTCGTTTCATTTGAATATAAGTCTCAGCCTGGAATGGAGAATCCAACTGAATCTCTTGAAGGAATTCTTCCTTGAAGCGAATGGTAATCATTCCCTTATCTTGGTCATGTTCAACCTGTGTTTCAGCGGTTAAGTCTGTCCCTGCCTTAATAACACGACCGTCTTTCAATCGGATATCAACCTTGGCAAGAACTTTATAGTTTCCAGTGTATTGATCACCTTTTTGGTCATAATCATCTACAAAACTATAGTCATTCAAGTCCTCAGAATGATTTTGTGGAATCAAACCACCGATTAGACGATAATTGAAGTACTGGTTCAACGGGATTGTCTGGCCATCGATATTGTCACTGCTTGGATCCATACTGATTGTCACATCTTTTTTCGGTGTGATTTTTGGTACATTGTTGACAACTACTTCTGTAGCATAGCCATTTCCAAAATCAATTTGGTAGGCTTTGTTTTCATACTTACCACCCGTTTGACCAAATTCAGGTTTAACTGTCATCGGATCTGTGATGAGTAATGATTTTCCTGCTGCCACATAGTTCTTGTAGAATTCTGCTGGATTATCAGCTGAGAAGAGTTGGAAAGCACCTTTAACAGTGATGTTTGCTTTCTTCAACAGCTCTTGAATCTTCTTAGGAGCAGCTTCTAAACTATCATATTGTTGAACACTGATACCTGGTACAAGATTGCCCTCTAGATCACGAATCTTAACCAATTCTGGATGAAGGGTTAAGGCTTCTTCTGGATAATCATCCACATAGTAGAAACCATTTTGAATCGCTTCTTTAGAAGATTTATCTCCCTTGTATTGGTCCAAATCCCATGTCAGTTCATAGTAGTTCGTTGAACCAGCTAGAACTTCTTTACCATCAATATTCACACCTTGTTTGTTCTTGTTAACTTTCAAAGGTTTGATGTAGTTGTTATTTGGATTGTCAGGATCGTTTGGTTTACCTGGAGTCGTTACACGAACAATGTTTGACTTGACACCATAGGCATCGTTGACTGTCAATGTAAAGTTATTTGTATAAGTCGCCCCATCATTCAAGACACGACCAACAACAGTTGGATATAGAGTCTCAAAGGATTTTGTCAAATCTGCATTGAAAGCAGCCAAGGTCTCCTCAGTAGCCTTAAAGGTTACAGTGTGACTAGCTTTATCATAGCTTGTTTCAAAACCTTTGCTTGCAGCCTTGGTTGCTTCCAAATCAAACTGATAGCCAGTTGGAAGTGGATCTACCAATACAAACGAAGTTGTTTTTGGACGCCCTGCAGTTAAAGCTTCCGTTTTCAGTTCAAACTTCACTACAGACTGCTTAGCAACTAGAGTACGATCGATATCTACTCCATCCTCATTCTTAATTTCTTTATTAATCTGAGGCTGTGCAAATAGACGATTGTAATGGAAGTGAACTGTTGGCACCGCTGGTGGTGTTGGCAACTGCTTAGGAGTTGGTGCTACCGGTGGAGTTGGCAATGGATCATAGTTTGGCTCTTCTGGTTTTGATGGCTCCGGTTGATCTGGAGTCTTAACTGGCGGAGTTGGCTCATTTTCATATGTTGGTGCTACTGGAGCTGGCTCCAATGGTTTCTCTGTCTCGTAGCGTGGCTCTTCTGGTTTTGATGGCTCCGGTTGATCTGGGGCCTTAACCGGTGGAGTTGGCTCATTTTCATAGTTTGGTGCTACTGGAGCCGGTTCCAATGGTTTCTCTGTCTCATAAGTAGGAGCTTGTGGTGCAGTTGGTGCGACAGGTTTCGTCGGAACCCCAATTGCATTAATGTCCGAATTGAAAGCAAACCAAACATTTCCACTTTTAGAAGAAGCCATATTAAAGCTAATCTCCGATTGGGTTATTTCGCCGACAATAGCACCATACCACTTATTTGGACTAGAGGTTGTATCCCATTCCGATGTATCCCAACGAGCACCTAGCGATCTTTCTGCATTTGATGAATCTGCATAAGCAGAGTTATTTTCATGAATCTTGATAGATGAACCAGAAATTGGAATATATCGACCGTTAAAGTTTCTAACACTTTCAATTGCATCTTTATCAATTACCCCACTACCGTTACCTCTATTGAGAGATGAAAAATTAACTAATCCTCCTGTGAGATTCATAAGTTGACCTTCTTCATCATAAAACTTGGCTTTTACATTAATGTTTGTAGAAGTAAAATAATCATTATACCATGCTGTCACAGTTGGATCACTCGAGGCAAACATAGTCATTTTGGTTCCATCGTTAAAACCTGTTTCTTTTAATGTGTAAGTGTAAACTACTTTTGAAATTTCCTTACCATTAAAACTTGAATTTTTTAGACCAGTATAGGTAACATCGACTGGTTTATCCTTTTCTAATACAAGCCTTGCATAAGTGTTATTCGAATTGATTGCATTGAAATATGAATACGCTGTAGATTTTGTCCTATCAGGATTTGTTGGCGAAATCCCCCATGATTTTACCAAAGCATCCAATTCCTGCTGCCCATATTGATGTACAGATGAATCAATTGTTCGTATTGCATTTGGTTCTGATTTAAAGTTCAACGATTGTGATCTTGGTTCTGAAAGATAACCATCTTGCTTCTTTTTACTCTCCGCTTCTGCGAGTGCTGCAGTATAGGCTGCGAAATCTTTCTTATATTGTTCACTATCTGCTTGATATTTGGCTAATTTTGCTTCGTATTCAGTTTTAGCTGCGGCATTCCGTTGCTTGATTTCTTCGTTTTTAGCTTGAATCGCTGCATTTTTTGCTTTGTTGTCTTCAACAGCCTTCTCATAAGTTGCTTTCGCATCGGCATTCGCTTTTTGAACACGAGCTAATTCTGTCTGGTAAGCTGCTAATTTTGCTTGGTAGTCAGCAGCACTGTCTTCGTTTGCTTTCTTTGCAGCTGCCAAATCTGCTTCATATTGCTTCAATGCTGCTTCATAAGTCGCTTTAGCTGTGGCATTTCGTTGCTTAATCGCTTCATTTTCAGCTTGAATCGCTGTGTTTTTAGCTGTGTTTTCTTCAACTGCCTTTTCATAGGCTGCTTTAGCATCAGCATTTGCCTTTTGAACACGTGCCAATTCTATCTGATAAGCTGCTAATTTTGCTTGATAATCAGCATCATTATCTGCCTTAGCTTTCTTAATAGCTGCAAGGTCTGCTTCATACTGCTTCATCGCTGCTTCATAATTCGCTTTTGCAGTTTCATTACGTTGTTTAATCGCTTCATTTTCAGCTTGAAGCGCTGCATTCTTTGCAGTGTTTTCTTTTACTGCTTTATCATATGCCTCTTTAGCTTCAGCATTAGCTTTTTGTACTCGAGCTAATTCTGTCTGGTAAGCTGAAAGTTTATTTTGATAATCCCGTTGACTATCTTCGTTTGCTTTTTTGACAGTTGCTAAATCTTTTTGATATTGTGCTAGCTTAGCCTCATATTCTGCTTTAGATGTTGCATTGGCAGTGTTGATTTTTTCAACTTCTTCTTGATGACTTTTTAGATCTTTTTGATACTTGTCATCTGCTGCTTTGTTTTCAGCATTGATTTTATCTGTTTCAGCCTGATGAGCTGCAACTTCTTTTTTATATGCTTCAGTTGATGTCTTTACTTCTTCAGCCTGTTTAGCATAGTCGCTTTTAATCTCATCTTGTTTTTGAGCATTTTCTGTAGCAGTTGTGGCTGTTCCTTTGTCTTTTGTTTCATCTTGAACCACCTTAACTCCTGCAGATTTTGCATCAGCAACTGCTTTATCCAAATCAGCTGATGATACTTCTACTGGCAAAGCTGAGTCTTTAGAACCAGCCTTAGCTTGACTTTCTTTGGCAACTTGGCTCATATTCCCCTGAGCTTGTGGTAGATTTGTGGCTGGGTTTCCTGTAGTAGCTACCTCAACTGTACTTGTACTCTTCGTCTCTGTGACTTCATCAGCAAAAACTGCTTTGTCTGCAAAAGCAATCAAAGCAGTTCCTAAAACAGCACCACACAAAGTTTTCGCAACTTTGCTTTTACGAAATCCATAGACTTCTCTTTTTTGCATTTTTCTTCCTCATTTCAAATTATCATATCATCTAAATTAATTTAAATTTAACATTTATCGTATTTTAACAGTTTTTTAAAATATTTACAAGTATGTAGCACATTTTTTCAATTCTTTTACTTCATAAAAACCACGAATACAGCAAATTAAAATACAGAAATGAACTAGTTAATTTACAAAATATAAAAAAGGCTGAAAAATGTACTGACACTTAAAAGTTGGATAATTAATTTATCCAAAGAATTTAGTTCTATATTGCACTGGACTAAATCCTTTTCTACCATTTATCAAACATATCAAGATGTTTGATAAAAAACGGTTTGAGTTCCATAGTCGAACTAAGGAAATTGTCTTTTGGGGGGCTACAGTTCAGAGTAAAAAGTGTACACAAAGCCAACACCTTACCTAGTGATTTTTTTGATAAGGTGTTACAATAATACGGCATAAACAATTTTACCGATTTTGGGTAGAAGTATAATCGTAAAGTTTGTTATGCGTTATGAGGTAATACATTGTTCTGATAAGATGATATATAGAGGCAATCGTGCGTGGTTTAGTTGAAGCCACTTGTGATCGTCTTTTCCGTTTCTCATAGAAGTCTCCGATACGATGAGGAATAGAAAGGACGAATTTCGTCCTTTCTCGAGTTTAGCTTTTCTTCAACCCACTATAGTTGAAAAAGAGCCACTTTCTTAGCTTATTCTACTGTTACTGACTTAGCAAGGTTACGTGGTTTGTCCACATCAAGGCCACGGTGAAGTGTTGCAAAGTAAGCGACCAATTGCGTTGGTACGACCATTGAGATTGGCGAGAGGTAAGGATGGACGGTCGTCAGAACGATATCGTCTGTCTCTTTATCAACATTTTCTTCTGCGATAGTGAGAACCTTAGCACCACGGGCTGCGACCTCTTGTATATTTCCACGAGTATGGTTGGCAAGAACTGGATCTGACAAGAGGGCCAAGACAGGCGTTCCCTCTTCAATCAAGGCAATGGTTCCGTGCTTGAGCTCTCCTGCCGCAAAGCCTTCACACTGGATATAAGAAATCTCTTTGAGTTTGAGACTGGCTTCCATGGCTACATAGTAGTCTTGACCACGTCCGATGTAAAAAGCGTTGCGAGTGGTTTCAAGAAGCTCTCGAACTTTAGCATCGATTGTTTCTTTTTCTGAAAGGGTTGATTCGATAGACTGAGCCACGATAGACAACTCATGAACCAGGTCAAAGGCTTGGGCTTTTTCGTTGCCATTTGCTTCTCCGACTGCTTTTGCCAGGAAGGCAAGGGCTGCGATTTGAGCTGTATAGGCCTTGGTTGATGCTACGGCAATTTCAGGACCTGCATGAAGGAGCATGGTATGGTTAGCTTCACGTGAAAGAGTTGAACCTGGCACATTTGTTACAGTTAAGCTAGGGATTCCCATTTCATTAGCCTTAACCAAAACCTGGCGGCTGTCAGCTGTTTCACCAGACTGGCTGATAAAGATGAAGAGCGGTTTCTTACTGAGAAGTGGCATACCGTAGCCCCACTCAGAAGAGATTCCAAGTTCAACTGGCGTATCTGTCAATTCTTCCAGCATTTTCTTAGAAGCAAATCCTGCGTGGTATGATGTTCCAGCTGCAAGGATGTAGATACGGTCTGCGTCTTGAACAGCCTTGATGATAGCTGGATCTACTACTACTTGACCAGCCTCATCTGTGTAGGCTTGGATGAGTTTTCGCATAACCGTTGGTTGCTCATCGATTTCCTTGAGCATGTAGTAAGGGTAAGTTCCCTTACCGATATCTGACAAATCAAGCTCAGCAGTGTAGCTAGCACGTTCACGGCTATTGCCATCATAGTCTTGAACTTCAACGCTATCAGCTTTCACGATAACCAACTCTTGGTCATGGATTTCCATGTATTGGTTGGTTTCACGAATCATAGCCATAGCATCTGAGCAGACCATGTTGTAGCCTTCTCCAAGACCAATCAAGAGTGGTGATTTGTTCTTAGCGACATAGATGACATCTGGATTTTCAGAGTCAATCAAGGCAAAGGCATAAGAACCACGGATGATGTGAAGGGCTTTTTTGAAGGCTTCAAGAACTGACAAACCGTCTTCTTCTGCAAATTTTCCAATCAGGTGAACGGCAATTTCTGTATCGGTTTGCCCCTTGAAGTGGTGACCTGCAAGGTATTCTTCCTTGATTTCAAGGTAGTTTTCAATCACTCCATTGTGCACTAAGACAAAACGTCCTGTCTCAGAGCGGTGTGGGTGAGCGTTGTCTTCAGTTGGTTTCCCGTGAGTCGCCCAACGAGTATGTCCAATACCAGTTGTTCCCTCAACACCAGCTGTCTTAGCAGACAATTCTGCGATACGACCAACAGCCTTAACTAAATGATTTTCAGCACCACCTAGGACAAAAATTCCCGCAGAATCATAGCCACGGTATTCAAGCTTTTCAAGCCCTTGAATCAAAATATCAGTTGCATTTGTGTTTCCAACAACACCAACAATTCCACACATAGTATATACGACACAGACCAGCTGTGCTTTCTCCTTAAATTGGTATAGTCTAATTCTCGCTTTACGGAATCAGCAAAAACAGTATATACTTGTTTTTCTCACTTGTCAAGGATAAAAATTGGTATAGTTTTTCTAGACGGTATTTTATCAAGATTTCACTTGATACCTGACAAGTTAGCATCAATTACTTATAATAAAAAGAGGAGGTATTTGCCATGTGATTTTTCTTCGCACTTTTATCAGCTGTCTTTGCAGCCTTAACGTCAATTTTAGCCAAGATTGGGATTGAGGGAGTTCCATCTAATCTAGCAACCGCCATTCGTACAGTCGTCGTCATTCTTATAGCCTGGGCCATGGTTTTCTTGACCAATAGTCAGACCGAAATTGTCAACATCAGTAGAAAAAGTTGGCTCTTTCTCATCTTATCTGGCTTGGCCACTGGCGCCTCCTGGCTCTGCTACTATAAGGCCTTGCAGATGGGCAATGCGACTGAGGTATCTGCTGTCGATAAATTCAGTCTCGTCATTACCCTCGTTCTAGCCTTTTTCTTCCTACAGGATGTCCTGACGTTTAAAACAATTATTGGCTGTATCCTGATTACGATTGGGACCTTGGTGATGATATTGTAATAAAAAGTGAGATGAACGCCATCTCACTCTTTTTATTCTTAAAATCCATTATGGTCGCTGAGTTCCTTGAACCAGTGCCCTGATTTCTTCAGACGGCGTTCTTGTTTTTCCAAGTCTAATTCAACCAAACCATAGCGGTTTTTATAGCTATTAAGCCATGACCAGCAATCAATAAAGGTCCAGATTAAGTATCCTTTACAGTTTGCTCCATCTTCAATCGCACGGTGGAGTTCACGAAGATGACCTTTTACAAAGTCAATACGATAGTCGTCTTGAATCATGCCGTTCTCACGGAACTTGTCTTCACCTTCAACACCCATCCCGTTTTCGGTCAACATCCACTCAATATTCCCATAATTTTCCTTGATATTTTGGGCGATATCATAAATCCCCTGCTCGTAGATTTCCCAACCACGGTGGGGATTGATTTTACGGCCCGGCATAATATAAGGCTCATAAAAATGTTCTGGCAAGAGTGGACTGTCTGGATGCTTGGCAAAACGTGGCGCCATAACGCGCAAAGGCTGGTAGTAGTTCACTCCTAGGAAATCAACTGTATTCTCGCGAATGAGTTCTAACTCTTCAACAGTGTACTCTGGTAACAAATCATGCTCAGCTAAAATTTCCACTAATTCTTCTGGATAAGCTCCTAAAACAGATGGATCTAGGAAAGATTGAGCTTGGAAGAGATCCGCAATGCGCGCAGCCTTGACATCCGCAGGATGTTGGCTACGTGGGTATGCTGGTGTCAAGTTGAGGACAATCCCAATCTTGGAATCAGGCAGGACCTCATGACAAGCCCTCACCGCAAGACTACTAGCCAGTTGAGTGTTATAAGCTACCTGAACCGCTGCTTTAGCATCTACCTTATGAGGATAATGGGCATCATAAAAATAACCAAACTCTACAGGAACAATGGGCTCATTAAAGGTAATCCATTGGTCCACCAAGTCACCGTAAGTCTCAAAACAAAAACGAGCATAGTCTTCATAGGCTGAGACAGTCGCCTTATTTTCCCAACCATCCCCATCTTCTTGCAGGGCAAAAGGCAGGTCAAAATGATAGAGATTGACTAAGAGACAAATGCCCTTGGCCTTAATCGCTTCAAATACCTGACGGTAGAAAGCCACACCTTGAGGATTGACTTCCCCACGACCTTGCGGGAAAATACGTGACCACTGGATAGAAGTGCGAAAGGCTGTATGACCTGTTTCTACCAGTAGCTCAATATCTTTTTCCCAGTTTTCGTAAAAAGTCGATGTTTTGTCAGGTCCAATCCCATTATAGTAGCGATTGGACTCTACCTGAAACCAATAATCCCAGAGATTGTCTCCCTTGCCGTCACCAGGCACACGACCTTCAGTCTGTGGTCCAGAAGTCGAGGAACCCCAGACAAAATCCTTTGGAAATTTTAGCATTGTTATACCTCTTAACTTGATGATGTATTTATTCATTCTCATTATATAGAAAAAACAAGGTAAAAACTAGTTACATTTTTACCTTGTTTTTCTTCTGATTATAGTTTTTACTTCTTGCTGAGGATTTCAAGGGTTTCAAGCAAGTTGTCTGCGTGAACCTCGATCGTATCACCAGTCGCCTTGATCTTAACTTCTACGATACCATCAGCTGCTTTTTTACCTACAGTGATACGGATTGGAAGACCAATCAAGTCGCTATCGCTAAATTTAACACCGACACGTTCGTTACGGTCATCTGTCAAGACTTCGTAACCAGCTTCCATCAAGCTTGCTTCAAGTTTCTCTGTCAAGACTTGCGCTTCTTCATCTTTGACATTGACAGTGATCAAATGCACATCAAATGGCGCCAATTCTTTAGGGAAGTTAACTCCCCAAGCGTAACGGTATTCACCCTTAGGCGTTTTATTGACAAAGAGGCGAGCGTGTTGCTCCATAACCGCTGAAAGGAGACGACTAACACCGATACCATAGCATCCCATGATGATTGGCACAGCGCGACCATTTTCGTCCAAGACATCCGCACCCATGCTTGCTGAGTAGCGAGTTCCGAGCTTGAAGATGTGACCAATTTCGATACCACGGGCAAAGTTAAGAACACCTTGTCCGTCTGGGGAAATTTCACCCTCACGAACTTCACGGATATCCACATATTCTGCCGTAAAGTCGCGACCTGGGTTCACACCCGTCAAGTGGTAGCCATCTTCGTTAGCACCGACAACTGCATTGCGAACATCTTGCACCTTACGGTCAGCAATGATTTTGACATTTTCTGGCAATCCAACTGGACCAAGTGAACCAAATCCTGCTGGGATAACACTAGCAACTTCTTCTTCACTAGCAACATCAAAGAAATCTGCACCCAAGTGGTTTTTTAACTTGACTTCATTGAGTTGGTCATTTCCAACTAGAAGGGCTGCAACAAGCTCACCATCTGCCATGTAAAAGAGAGTTTTAATCGTTTGCTCTTCTGGCACGTTAAGGAAGGCTGCCACTTCATCAATGGATTTAACACCTGGAGTTTCAACGCGAGTCACTTCTTCTTCCGCAACGACACGGTTGCTTGGTTTGTACTCGTTTGTTGCCATTTCTAAGTTAGCTGCATAGCTAGACTCACTTGAGTAGGCAATGGTGTCTTCACCAGAAACCATCCATTTGAGCAATTCTGCCTTGATTTCCTCTTGCACTTCTGCAGGAATTTCATCAAATGAGGCAACTGACTTGTCCAAGACAACCCAGCGGTCAAGGTCTGTACGAGTAGGAGTGATGGCCATAAATTCTTGGCTATCCTTACCACCCATGGCTCCACCGTCACCGATGATGGCCTTGAAGTCCAAGCCACTACGAGTGAAAATACGTTCGTAGGCCGCCTTGTACTCGTCATAAGTCACATCCAAACTATCGTAATTAGCATGGAAACTATAGCCGTCTTTCATGATAAATTCACGCGTACGGAGAAGTCCGTTACGTGGACGTTTTTCATCACGGTACTTGGGCTGGATTTGGTAAAGGTTGAGTGGCAATTGCTTGTAAGACTTGACAGAGTCACGAACAATAGCTGTAAAAGTTTCTTCGTGAGTTGGACCTAGGATAAAGTCTGACTTTTCACGATTTTTCAGTTTATAAAGGTCTTCACCATAGGTTTCATAACGACCTGATTCACGCCAAAGATCGGCACTGAGAAGGGCAGGAGCCAACATCTCCACCGCACCAATCTTGTCAAACTCTTGGCGCATGATATTCTTAGCCTTTTCAATCACACGGTTAGCGAGTGGTAGGTAAGAATAAACACCAGCAGAGACTTGACGAACATAACCAGCACGCAACATAAGGGCATGGCTGATAACTTGAGCATCGCTTGGCATTTCGCGAAGCGTTGGGATTAGCATTTTACTTTGTTTCATAATATTCCTCGATTATCTAAAAGAAGAGTCGCATAATGTCATTCCAGGTCACAGCTAGCATCAAGACAACCATGATAACTACACCAGCCATGGTGACATAGGTTTCAATTTCTTGTTTAAGGGGTTTTCGGCGGATAGCCTCTAGGATATTGAGCACAATCTTTCCACCATCCAAAGCCGGGATCGGAATCAAGTTAAAAATCCCGATATTGATGGAAATCATAGCTAGGAAGTAGAGGACATTCTCAATTCCATTTTTAGCAGCATCGCTACTTGCCTTAAAAATGGCAACGGGACCACCGAGTTTGTTCAAATCTGGATGGAAAATCAAGTTTTTCAGGGCCGAAAGGATACGGAGCCCTGAGTCAGCAGCGGTTGTAAAGCCACCAACAAACATGGATAGAAAGTCTGACTTGACCCCCGGTTGAACCCCAAGAATATAGCGTCCTTGATTCTCTTCTGGAGTCACAGTAACTTGTTTTTCGCTACCATTTTCAGAAATGGTCACATCCAAGGTCGGGGCTGTCTTATCCTTGGTATCTGCTTCCACAGCCTGGGTCAAGTCTTGCCAATTCTTAACCTCATGCGAGCCGACCTTGGTAATTTGAGCGGTCTCAGCTACACCTACCTTAGCCAAAGCTCCCTCTGGCATGACATGAAAGAGATTGGTCTGAGTATCTCTAACACCGCCCTGCAAAAAGATCAAGATCCAAAAAACAACAACACCTAAGATAAAGTTGTTCATAGGACCTGCAAAGTTGGTGATGAGCTTGCCCCAGATAGAAGCATTTTGATACTGTACATCCAGAGGAGCGATGCGCACTTCGGTTCCATCTTCTTCAACAACCGTTGCATCATGATCCACTGCAAAAGTCTTTTCTTCTTTCAGGACCAACCCCTTGATAAAGAGCTTGTCTTCAAAGTCAAACTGAGTTACCTGCATAGGAAGAGCCGTTTGATCCAACTTCTTCCCTGAGAGGTTAATCCGTTTGACCTTGCCATCGTCGGCAAGTGTTAAACTGACTGGAGTTCCTGTCTTGATTTCCGTTGCATCATCACCCCAGCCTGCCATACGAACATAGCCTCCTAGAGGAAGGATTCGAATGGTATAAGCAGTGCCATCCTTGCCGATATGGGAAAAAATCTTGGGCCCCATACCAATGGCAAATTCACGAACTAGAATGCCTGATTTCTTGGCAAAATAAAAATGTCCAAACTCATGCACCACCACTATAATCCCAAAAACGAGGATAAAGGTTAGCAATCCAATCATTCAATCTTCCTTTCTTTAAAGCAGGCCAAATAAGTGCATCATTGGAAACACAACCAACATGCTGTCAAAGCGATCCAATACACCGCCATGCCCAGGGATAAATTTCCCAGAATCCTTGACACCAAAATGGCGTTTCATGGCACTCTCAATCAAGTCACCAAACTGGCCCGCCACACTGAAGAATGCGGCAAAAAGACTCATCCTATAAATTCCATAGGGAAGAGCAACTGTACTGTCCACTAGCATGAAGAGTACTGTTATCAGTACCGCACCTAGAATACCCCCAACAAAGCCCTCAATACTCTTATTAGGAGAAACCCTCGGGGCTAACTTATGCTTACCAAAATTCACCCCCGTTAGATAAGCTGCACTATCTGTCGCCCAAACGATAAAGAGAGCCAGAAGAACCTTATCAAATCCGGCTATACGAGCATCTAGTAAGGCATTGAAACCAAAACCAACATAAAAACTCACAGCAATCGGAAAGGCAGCATCTTCAATTGTATAGTTTTTACTGAAAACGGTTGTCCCTAACATTATTGTAATCAAAACACTGTAGGCAACTACATTGCCATCAACCGGCAAAAAAGTTAGGTAATTTTCTAAGGGGATTGTGAGAGCAAAGGTTGCAAGGAGGGTCAAGGTGCCCTCAATGGTCATGGTCTTTAGTCCCTTCATGTGCAGGAGCTCATGAACAGCCAGCATAGCTATCAAGCCAATTCCTATCTGCAACAAGAGCCCTCCAACAAATAAGACGGGAAGGAAGATAAGCAGAGCCAGTCCAGCAAACAGTGTTCTCTCTTGTAAATCCTTGGTCATATTTTCTCCTAAACTCCTCCAAATCGGCGATGACGACGATTATAGGCAAAAATTGCTTCCTGTAATGCTTCCTCGTCAAAATCAGGCCACAGGGTATCCGTAAAATAGAGCTCACTATACGCCCCCTGCCATGGAAGGAAATTGCTCAAGCGTAATTCTCCACTGGTACGAATAATCAAGTCCGGATCTCGCACATCCTTAGGCAAATGTTGGGTGAAGAGATAGTTACCAATCAATTCCTCTGTGATATCACCCGGATTGATTTTCGCATCTAAAACATCCTGAGAAATTAGCTTAACAGCCTGTGTAATCTCAGCACGTCCACCATAGTTAAGAGCAAAATTGAGAATCAAACCCGTATTGTTCTTAGTCAATTCCTCTGCTTTTGTCAAAGCTTCAAAAGTCGGCTTAGGCAGACGGTCCGTCTCACCAATCATCTGAATTTTAACGTTATTTGCGTGCAATTCAGGGACATAGTTATCATAAAACTCGACTGGCAAGTTCATGATAAACTTGACTTCCTGATCCGGACGAGTCCAATTTTCCGTAGAAAAAGCATAGACCGTAATAACCTTAACGCCCAGTTTGTTGGCCACCTTAGTCACCTTTTGAAGGGCTTCCATCCCCGCCTTGTGTCCGAAAACCCGTGGTTGCATGCGTCTTTTAGCCCAGCGACCATTCCCATCCATGATGATGCCAATATGATTAGGAACCTGTATTGGAACCTCTACTTCTGCAGCTTTATCTTTCTTAAAAAATCCAAACATGATCTTATTCCTATTCAAAAATCTATCGTTTTATTATACCATACTTCCCTATTTTCTTCTATTGCTAAGTTACTATCATTACTTGTAAGTAACAAAAAATAAGCCGCCTGATTGGGCGACTTTATTTTATAGGGAGATTATTATGAAAAAGTTTTAGGAGTTTAAGTTAAGTTTCTCTTAACTTATGGACTTAGTATACCGTTCCTAACTTAAATTTTTCTTAAGTTTTTTGAAAAAGTGAGATTTTCCCATTTTTCTTGCCAATTTTTCTTGGACAGGCGTTCTTGATAGAGCTTCATCCGGTCCTCATTCTCTAAAAAATGAGGAGTTGGGGATACGTAAAAGTTAAAAATATCCTCTAAACCATAGGGCGCAAAGAGCTCTAAAGTTGCGTCGGCATTCAAGCGAAGCCCTATCGCTGTACAGCGCTCGGGATATTTACTCATGGCATCACGAGAACTCGTGTAAGGCGCTGTGTGGGGACTGTGTAGATGCATATAAACCTGATTTTTCAACTCCCACTGATACTGAGGGAAATCTTCTCTCAGCTTGTTCTCTAGGGATACTGTTTCCTCATAAGAAACATCTGGATTAAAGAAAATCACATCCACATCCGTTTCACAGTCAAAAGGCGATTTGTCTGACAAGAGATTCCAGATGAAATTCCTGACAGAACCTGCTGCCAACCAAGAGTCTTTCAAACCAAGGTCACGAATGATGGTCAGAATGGTCATTATATCTGGATTTTCTCTAAAAACGTCTAGAATTTCTTGCTTATTTTTCATTGTATTCATACCCTAAATGCTCATATGCCTTAGCTGTCGCCACCCGTCCAGAACGAGTTCGCATGATAAAGCCTTTTTGGATGAGGTAGGGTTCGTACATATCTTCTACCGTCTCACGCTCCTCGGCGATATTAACCGAAAGGGTTCCCAGCCCGACAGGACCACCACCGTACATCTCAATCATGGTACGGAGGATTTTTTGGTCCACATAGTCTAGACCTTCACGGTCAACATCCAGCATGGTCAAAGCCTTATCGGTAATGACATCATCGATAACCCCATTTCCCATAATCTGGGCAAAATCGCGCACGCGCTTAAGGAGGCGATTGGCGATACGAGGAGTTCCCCGACTACGCAAGGCCAGCTCAGCAGCTGCCTCGTGGGTAATTTCCATCTCAAAGATATCTGCCGTCCGCTCAACAATCTCCGTCAAATCAGCATGGGCATAGTATTCCATATGGCCTGTAATCCCGAAACGTGCTCTCAAAGGATTAGAAAGCATACCCGCACGGGTCGTCGCACCAATCAAGGTAAAAGGTGGCAAGTCCAAATGAACACTGCGACTGCCTTCACCAGCCCCAATCATGATATCAATGTAGAAGTCTTCCATGGCACTATAGAGTACCTCTTCCACCGACATGGGCAAGCGATGAATCTCGTCAATAAAGAGGACATCTCCAGGTTCCAAATCATTCAAAATCGCTACCAGATCCCCCGCTTTTTCAATGACAGGACCAGATGTTTGCTTGAGATTGACTCCCAGTTCATTGGCAATAACAAAGGCCATGGTCGTTTTCCCCAAACCTGGAGGCCCAAATAAGAGTACATGATCCAGTGCTTCATCCCGCATTTTGGCAGCTTCGATAAAGATTTGCAGCTGGTCCTTGACCTTGTCCTGACCGATATATTCACGTAAATACTGAGGACGGAGGGTACGTTCTACCAACTCCTCATCCCCCATGATTTCATTATCTAAAATTCTACTCATGGCTCTATTATATCAAAAATCCAAGCCACAAACAAAAAAGCCACCTGATTGGGTAGCTTCTTTAGGGAGATTATGATGAAAAAGAAAAGTTTAGGATTTCATTAAATAAAGTTAGGAGGTCTTTATTTAATGATTATATGATACAAGATGAATCTTAAAGCTAACTTAACTTTTTCTCTGATTGATCATTTTTTTTAAAAATTTTTTTGAATGGAATTTTCCTCTCCAAGCCATAAAAAAGCCACCTGATTGGGTGGCTTCTTTAGGAGATTATGATGAAAAAGAAAAGTTTGGGATTTCATTAAATAAAGGGTACTCAATGAAAATCGAAATCAGACTAGGCAGATAGGCGCAAGCATAACGATAGTTAGCTAAGTCGACTCTAACGAAGGTTGATGAGATTTTCGAAGAGTATTAGGAGGTCTTTATTTAATAATTATATGATACAAGAGGATACTTAAACTTTACTTAAGAAAAAATAATTTTTTTATCTTTTTCGATCTACCCAAATCATTCCTGTGCAATCATAAGTAGATAGGGTTTCAAAGCCCAGAGAACGATAGAACCCCAGGGTTTTTTCTGTCTGTTCGGTCACTAGTTGGACTTGATAGGCATCTTTGAAGTCACCTAAAGCCTCTTTCATCAAGTCGCTACCAATCCCTTGGCGCTGATTGCTAGGCAAAACGATCAAATCCTGGACAAAAATCGATGAAAAACCATCTCCAACCAAACGGACCAAGCCCACCACGGCATCGCCATCAAGTGCCAGGTAAATCGCTAATGAGTGAGACAAGGCCTTCTCCAACATCTGAGGTTGATGTGTATAATTTGTCCAACCGACTGCCTGATAGAGATGCAAAACATCCTCTAACTTGACAATTTCTTGCTTTTTAATAGTGATCATGTCAACACCTCTTAAAGCTCTCTCAAGCTCTTGTACTGCCGTCCATCTTTATCAAAGTTTTCAGGAGACAGCCATGCTTCCAAACGAGCTTTAACTTGAGGCCAGTCCTTATCAATCATAGCGAGCCAATCCGTATCCCTCGTGCGCCCCTTATAAACAACTGCCTGGCGGAAGGTTCCTTCATAGATAAAGCCCAAACGTTCCGCAGCTCGTCTTGATGGCAGATTTAGAGCATCGCATTTCCACTCATAGCGACGATAGTTAAGCTCTTCAAAAACATAGCGAGCTAGGAGATATTGAGCCTCTGTCCCTATACGTGTTCCCCTGAGTTCTGGAGAAAAAGTGACAGCTCCCACTTCTATTACTCGGTTATTCTGGTCAATGCGCATGAGAGAAAAAGTTCCCAAAGCCTTACCAGTTGCCTTATCTATAATCGCATAGTAAAAACGGTCCTTACGAGCCAACATCTGATTTAAGACGGTAACCAGTTCCTCCATATCTGCCACTGGCTCCTGAAAGAGGTAGGTCCACATCTCCCGAGGAGTATCGGGTCCATAAACAGCTAGCAAATCCTCTTCATGCTTTTCCACCGAAAGAGCCTCTATCCGAGCGTAGCGCCCTTCTAAGGAATCAATGGAAGGCAATTCACCTGGTGTATAACCTTCCATTGGCTCACCAATCATCTGACCATATTCATTTACTGGCATCGTTTTTCTCCTTGTTTTACGCTGAAAATACTATATCATAATTTGCTCTATATGGAAACTAGCACTCTCCTCAAACCTCATCCTCAACACTACATTAGTGATTCGTTTTCTTTCTTTTATCTTCTAAGGCTTGATTAATTCGTTGGATTAGTTTGTGAGTTTGCCAGATCTGGTACAACCATATCAGTCCATAAATCAACAAGAAAAAGAACCACAGCAAGGGACTCAACAATGCTGAACCCCAGCCAAAAAATAGGTAGGTCAATACTAAAATAGTAGCTGTCGCTAATAAATGAACTCCTACACGCATACTATAA
Organism: Streptococcus sp. BS35b; assembly: GCF_000286475.1. Classification (NCBI taxonomy): domain Bacteria; kingdom Bacillati; phylum Bacillota; class Bacilli; order Lactobacillales; family Streptococcaceae; genus Streptococcus; species Streptococcus sp. BS35b. The sequence goes on along the minus strand of NZ_ALKH01000002.1, from coordinate 228,534 downwards.
GCAAGAAACTCTAGCCTTTCAAGGATTAAGGTCAATACCCCCATAATTCCACTCATCAAAAACAAAGCTAGAATATTCTTTGTCGTTGGTGCAGGATAGGTAATACCTGAATAAAACTGAGCCAATAACACCAAACTCAAATAAATAAAGGAGGCCGTCCGCATTCCCGATACAAAATAAGCAATCAATCGCTTCATGATTTTCTCCTATAAACCTAGATAATCCATTAAGGACTTAACGTATTTCCGACTCACACTCGATTTGAGACCCCGAGTCATCTTAGCCATCATGTTCCCTGAAAAGCTATCCGATAATGACTCTAAATGGTCAATGTTTATAACTGAATGACGCGATATCTGTATAAAGTTACGTCGATTAATCCGATTCTGAAAGTTTGTCAATGTTTCCTTAGTTTTATAAATCCCATCTACCGTATAAATGGTCAACAAATTCTTATCGATATCTGCTAGAATAAGATCCTCAATTTTTACCATAACCAGATGATCATCCGTTCGAATAGGAATGACCACCTGATTAGTCGTTGAAAATTGTTCTAAATACTCCATGACCTCTCTTGCTTGGTCGGTTAACTGAGCTGCCTGAATTAAAATGTGTGGGTCTTTTTCTGAAAACTCTGTCTTCATTTCAAAACGAATCTTCATTTTCTCTCCAATACGTCTTTATTTTCTCTTGCTAAACACTTTAACAAATAAAAGCCAAAGAAGAATAGCGACGAGACTGATAATAACCACTATAAAGTATGTTTCTTCCTTTGTCAATAGTTCTTGCCAGTTGATTTGGATTCCCATTTTTTCTTGAAATTCCTGTAACAGACTGTCATTTCCTGAAAATGCGGTCTCTAACTGCTCTTTCATTAAGACTTGTCGATAAAGAGAAGCAATATAAGTTGCAGGGGTACATTTCATGAAAAGCTGTGCAGAATCAGGTAATACTCCAATAGGGATATAAGTTCCTACTAAAAATCCAGAAGCAGTTCCCACTATCGTTGCCAATTTACCAAGGCTATCTACAGATTGAAAACGGTAAATCAAGAGAACATTTACCAAACTTGAAAGCAGACTGCTTAACAACATAATCAAAGCGATTTCCGGTAAATGACTGATAACTGGGCTCTCTTTAAAATAAAAACTCATAACAGCATACATAAACACCTGCATGACAAAAGAAATAACAATACTACTGATTAGATAGGACGCCTGTAAGCCCCAGTTACCTAAATCTGTCAAGAAGAGATCTTGATCCACTTGATTTTCGCGGTCCTGAACCATTTGTTTAAGAGCCGTAAAACTGGTTGTCATCCCAGTCACAGCCAACGTCCCACCCATCAGCCAGTTGTTTAAAAGGTTCGTACTATTAGGGAGTTGGGACCAAGAATCCGTCAAATTCTTCTGCAAAAAAATGATATAAAGGAGGAAAGAAATCAATGCCCCCAATAATGAGAAAAATACTCCCGAACGATTACGAAAATATAAGATAAAATTCCGTTTTAATAAAGCTAGCATTAGCGAACCTCTCTTCCTGTAAGTGCAATAAAGGCATCATCCATAGTACCTGGGCGAAACTCAAAAGAATCAATTTCTTCTCGAACTTTGGCCAAATATTCAATGGCTTCCTGTGACGTCCTTGGATAAAAAAGATATTCCAACTCATTTTCTTCCTCTACTGTCATTCCAGTCTGTAGCAGCTTTTCTAAATCCTTCATTTCCTTAAAACGAATTTTTAGGATATTAGATGCATACTGACTTTTAATAGCAGTCGCAGAACCTTGCGCAATCACTTTCCCATGATCAACGATATAGATCTGATCCGCTTCATCTGCTTCATCCAGATAATGAGTCGTTAAGATAATAGTCATCCCTTCATCCTTTTGTAGTCGATACAGCAGATCCCAGATGGATTTGCGAGTCTGAATATCAAGACCTGTCGTTGGTTCATCCAAGAAAAGAATATCTGGTCGCGAAAGAAGAGCACGCGCAATATCAACCCGACGTTTTTGTCCACCTGACAAAGTTCCATAGAGTTGTTTCTGGAAAGCAGTCAAACCCAGTTGATGAATCAAATCATCCACACGACTTGCTGCAATCTCTTTATACTGTTGAGCACGAATCGTGAGATTTTCCCTAACCGTCAACATCTCATCCAGTACACTAGCTTGAAAAACCACTCCGATTTTCGTATTTGGCGCATATCGAATCTGACCTTGTGTCGGATTTTTCAAACCGATTAACATGGAAATGGTGGTTGATTTTCCTGCACCATTGGGTCCCAAAATAGCATTGAAACTTCCTTTTTCAAACTCTAACTGAATATCATTGACAGCCATATGATTGCCGTACCGTTTAGTTAAATGTTTAGCTTGTAAAATCATATTTTTTCCTCCTCTTAACCACACTAGTTTAACAAAAAGAATGAAAGAAAAATCGATTTTTGAGATAAGCAGTTAAAATGAAAGGCCAAGTGGTAAAATAATGGGGGTTAAATTAAAGTAGAGCAGGCTGCAACCGTTTTTCTCCTATCGAATCACTAAAGGATGTTGAAAAACACTTACAACCATACATTATATTTTTAAACATGCGCTATAAAAGAGGTGTTTTATAGCATTCGGCAGAAAAATTCAAGAGTCAATAGTATTGTTCTCGCTAAACCAAACAATAAAAAATGGATCAGAAATCATGGCACACACTCCCTTCTAGTAAAATGAAAATGTTGAATGGGGTAGGATTAAATTTGAAGTAAGCAAGTATGATCCTGAATTTGAAACTGCCATTAACGATAAGTCTATCTATTAGGAAAGAAATCTTCAATACAAGCAAAAACAGCTCTTGTTATCCAAGAAGAGCTGTTCTATTTTATGAAAGAGAAAGCTACTAGTGCCCCTTGTGCTTCTCTCTACGTTTTTGCTGTTTGCGTTCAAATTTCTCTTGCTTGAGCAATTGCTTTTGGAGACTGGACTGTTGTTTTGAATGCTTTTTTCGTTCGTCATACTGCAACTGCAAGAGCTCTTGTGACTTAGAGGAAACTTTCTGCTTCACCTGTTTCTTTACAGCTCGCTGCAAACGCTTCGGATTCTTAATCTTCACATGCTGTTTGACTGTTGCCTCTGGACTAAAAGATAACCGAGCAAACTGAGTCTGTAAAAGTTTCAAAATTTCATCCTCTTTTGGTTCCTGACCAAATGTCACACGACAAACTTGATAAGTTCCCTCATACTCTTGTTCAAACAATCCATGCCAAAATCCATCTTCAAAATAAACTGTCAAGCCAATTGAAACGATTTCCACGACAGCACCTCCTTAAATCTATCCCTAAGAATGGACAACCAAGGAGGAAGGTTACTGATAGGCTTGCCTACGTCTGGACTACCAACCAGAACTGTGTTTTTATCTTAGTTGGGACTATTATAGCACGGTTCAGCACTATCTACAAATTTTTCAGATGTGTATCAAAAAAATTTATCGTGGCAAACCAAGAGTCTACACTTTCTTTCATTAATAAGCGCCAATCTTTTCGATAACGATGATTCGGTTGATAAGCAACCGTCAACATATGCCCCGTTTCATGGTATTTTTTAAACAAAATGGATTTCCCTTTGTAATGTGAAATAATATCATCTATCGCGGATGACGCATTCCATATTTCATCAACATCGCTTCCTAGCAATAATAAAGGAGAGGCAATTTTACTCACATCAATCTGAGCCCTACTATCTCCAGGAATATGTTTTCCAAAAAACTTGTTTAACAAATAATTTCCTAGTTGAAATTTTTGATACGGAAGTTCTTTTTGCAAATATGTCCAAGAAGATGAATGAGAGTTGAGTTTTCCCTTTATTCCCTCAAATATTATATTTGAGGGGGAATTGAGTACCAAACATTGCACATCATCCAAAATACTTTGTCCAGCCAGAACAAGCTCTGCTCCTTTAGAACGACCATATATTCCTATTTTTGTATTGTCAACTTGAGGATGATGATATAGAAAATCGTTCGCTTCCTCCAGACATTCTATCGGAATTCGTTCTAAGTTTTGGGGTAATCCCTCTAAACCAAAATAAGCTATCGCAAGACAAATATAGCCTCTAGAAGATAAAAGTTGGGCAATGTTCTGAGCTTTTTCAATTCTTCCCTCACTACCACTAACAATAATCACGGCCGGCGCCTTTCTTAACTTTTCATCATAAAATAATCGACCTTGAAAATGCTTATCATAAATATCTTGATACCTTATTCCCAGATTCATATAAAGCCTTACAAAACTTTGCTCCGCGACCACATCTTTCCCCAGCCTGATTTTAATTTCAACACCAAAACAATCTCGCAATGGAATTCTATCAAGAGAACTGGGTAATCTCCTTTTCCTATTCTTCAACGGTTTCGCATTAAAGAACAAGCCCATTTCTGAAACTCCTTTATAAGATCCCGAAATAGATGCTGTTTGAGAGGTGTCAATCATACCGTCCTGATCAGATAAAAAAATTGCAGTTGATTTCCACATGACATCATGATCTAAAAGTAAGGGAGCATTTATACAGTAATAATCAGACAGGTACATTTCTACACAATACCTTGTCCTTGGTTCTAAACCATTGATAGTAATATAAAAAGATTCATCTGCTAAGTCAGTTTGTGAAATCAGTTCAATGTTTACACTCATATCTTCTCCTTTTGTTAATATACTTAACAACCAAATTTAAAATTTACCGTGACTTTTACCACGGTAATTCTTCCCATACCTTTTCAATATCATCCATCAATTTCACAACTGTTTGAAGCTCCTCCTCACTATAGTTGTTTAAAACTGAAAAGACCGATTTTTCAATATATGCTTGTTGCTCCTTATGGATTTTAAAAACTTCGATGCCTTTGTCAGATAATCTCAAATATTTATTTTTCCCATTATTCGGAGCAAAATCAAAAACAACTAAATTTTTTTGAATTAATCTCCTAACACTTTGAGTTATTGCACTTCTCGAAACTTTTAATAATTCAGATAATTTCACTAGATTTAAGGGCTGATTTTTCCCAATCACAACAATCAAATGTACCTCATTCAACGTAATGGATTTGTCAATACTAATTTTATGTTGATTTTTTTTTAACTGTTCAAACGCTAGAATAAATCTATTGAAACGATTATTAAATGTAATAAATTCTTTTTTATCCATAATCTCTCTTTTCTTTGTTAATTATATTAACAAAATAGAAACTCCTTGTCAAATAAAAATCCTCCAGATTCTACTCTGAAGGATTCCTATCTTATTTCACAACGATATTAACGAGTTTGTTAGGTACCGCAATCACCTTCACGATTTCCTTGCCGTCAATTTCTGCTTTAACTTTTTCATCCGCTAGAGCGATTTCTTGCAATTCTTCGCGTGATAGGTCTTTAGCAACCATGAGTTTAGCACGGACTTTACCTTTGATTTGGACGACGATTTCGATTTCGTCTTCAACCAATTTGCTTTCGTCCCATGTTGGCCAAGCTACATAAGAGATGGATTCACCTGTTTCTGCAACAGTTTGCCAGAGTTCTTCTGCCAAGTGAGGTGCAAATGGAGCAATCAATTGGATAAAGCCTTTGGCGTAGTCTACATAGAGTTTGTCTTCCTTGTTAGCAGCGTTGACAAAGACCATAAGTTGGGCAATGGCTGTGTTGAATTTCATGGACTCGATTTGCTCAGTGACAGATTTAACGGTTTCATTGTAAACCTTGTCAAGAGCGCCATTATTTTCCGCAACGATTTCTTTACTTGTGATCAAACGGTAAACACGGTCGAGGAACTTACGACTTCCTTCCAGACCTTCTTCAGACCAAGCGATGGAAGCATCAAGTGGGCCCATAAACATTTCATAAATACGAAGAGTGTCGGCACCATATTGTTCCACTACGTCGTCTGGGTTAACAACGTTCTTGAGCGATTTAGACATCTTGGCTGGTGCTTGCTCCAGTTCTTCTCCTGTTTCCACATGGAAGAAGGAAACGTCACGTTTTTCAACCTTGTCAGTCGCTACAAGAGCCCCACGGTGGTCACGGTAGCTTGTCCCCAAAATCATTCCTTGGTTAAAGAGTTTTTGGAATGGCTCTTTTGTTGGAACCACACCGAGGTCATAGAGGAATTTGTGCCAGAAACGAGCGTAGAGCAAGTGAAGAACGGCATGCTCTGCACCACCCACGTAGATATCCACTGGCAACCATTGTTTGAGGAGGTCCTCATCAGCCAATTTCTCAGTGTTATGAGGGTCAATATAGCGGAGGTAGTACCAACTTGAACCAGCCCACTGTGGCATGGTGTTGGTTTCACGACGACCTTTAACACCATCTTCACGAGTCACTTCAAGCCAGTCTGTCAAGTTAGCTAGTGGACTTTCACCAGTACCTGAAGGACGGATGTCCTTAGTTACAGGCAAGACAAGTGGCAATTCATTTTCAGGAACAGCCGTTGAAATCCCATCTTCCCAATGAATGATTGGAATTGGCTCACCCCAGTAACGTTGACGGCTAAAGAGCCAGTCACGGAGACGGTAGGTGACTTTTTCTTGACCGTAGCCTTTTTCTTCCAACCAAGCCACAATCTTAGCAATAGCGTCTTCTTTGTTAAGGCCATCTAGGAAGTCTGAATTGACATGAAGACCATCTTCAGTATAGGCAGCTTCTGCTACGTTTCCACCTTCTAGCACTTCTACGATTGGTAGGCCAAATTGTTTGGCAAATTCCCAGTCACGTTGGTCATGGGCAGGCACGGCCATGACAGCACCTGTTCCATAGCTAGCAAGAACATAGTCCGCAATCCAGATTGGGATTTCCTTGCCATTGACAGGATTGATGGCATAAGCACCAGTCCAAACCCCTGTTTTTTCCTTGGCAAGGTCGGTACGAGCCAAGTCTGACTTGAGGCTAGCTTGGTGTTTGTAGTCCGCTACAGCCTCAGCTTGTTCAGCTGTTGTGATGGCATCTACCAAGTCATGCTCAGGAGCCAAGACTGTGAAGGTCGCACCGAAAAGCGTATCAGGACGAGTAGTAAAGACGGTAAATTCCTTGTCAGTCCCTTTCACTTTAAAAGTGACATTAGCACCAGTTGATTTCCCAATCCAGTTACGTTGCATGTCCTTGATAGACTCTGGCCAATCCAACTCATCCAAGTCAGTCAGCAAGCGCTCTGCATAGGCCGTGATTTTAAGCATCCATTGACGCATCGGTTTGCGGACAACGGGATAGCCACCACGCTCAGAAGTTCCATCAGGAAGCACTTCTTCATTGGCAATGGCTGTTCCTAGTTCCTCAACCCAGTTTACTGGTACTTCCGCTTCATAGGCCAAACCTTTTTCGTAAAGCTTGGTGAAGATCCACTGAGTCCATTTGTAGTAGTTTGGATCTGTTGTGTTGACTTCACGGTCCCAGTCGTAAGAGAATCCAAGCGCATTGATTTGACGTTTGAAGTTAGCAATGTTTTCTGCTGTAAAGTCAGCTGGGTCATTCCCCGTATCCATAGCATACTGCTCAGCTGGCAAACCAAAGGCATCCCATCCCATTGGGTGAAGGACGTTGTATCCTTGCGCACGTTTGTAACGGCTGAGGATATCTGTCGCTGTATAGCCTTCTGGGTGTCCTACGTGCAATCCAGCTCCTGAAGGATATGGGAACATATCGAGAGCATAAAACTTCGGTTTTGATGCATCTGTTCCTGTCTTAAATGTATGATGTTCTGCCCAGTAGCCCTGCCACTTAGGCTCAATTTCTTTATGATTGTAAAAACTCATGGTCTCTCTCCAATTTTATGATGTTACTATTATACCATTTTCAAGAGATTTTTACAGATGAAATCATGAAGTTTCCATTGATACCTATTACAAAACATACTCTAACTATTTCCTTTTAATTGACCACCAAAATTGAAAGTTGTATAATGCTAGCTGGAGGGAATAATCATGGATTTACAAACTATTTTTGCATATGGGTTCATTCTCATTTTCATCATCACAGAAACGTGGATTAAAAGGAAAACAAAATCAAACAATGAAAATAACTCTGAAGACAAAGGAAGTCGTTACATCATTATTGGTAGTGTTGTTTGTTGTCTTCTATTAATGAATGAACAACTTCTACCTTCTATAGCTCAATTGCCACATTTTTTGATCTATATTGGAATTCTCCTTTCTCTAGCCGGCTTTGTATTACGTATCTATGCAGTTAATTATCTTGGGAAGAATTTTACACTTGCGGTTCAAACAACAGATAGTCAGCAGTTGGTAGAAGCAGGGCCCTATTCTATAGTAAGAAATCCTGCCTATACTGGTAGCATCGTATCCATACTTGGCTTGTCAATTGTTTCATTAAATCCTCTCACAATTATTATTTGTCTCATTCTATTGGTAGTTGGTTACAGTATTCGATTAAAAGTAGAAGAAAAAGCCTTATACAATCATTTTGGAAAAGCATATGAAACATACTGTCAAAAGGTTCGCTATCGAATTTTCCCTTATATTTGGTAATTTCATTCAAATATAACATATCTTTCAACTAGGTTTGACTGATTGCTAAATATGATAAATATTTTTTTAATGAAGGATTGAGTTTTGCGTTATGCAAGATTCAATCCTTTTAGTTTAATTTCATTCTGTCTATATCTCCTTTATGGTATTATTCTCCAAAATGATTCTAGCCTTCCTTTCATAACATCACATCCCCCAAAAATTTTTACTTTTTTGGAACTATTGATTTAAATCATATCCTTTAACTCAAAATTAGCTCCCACTTGGAGCTAACTTCTATCAATTTTTTATTTCTTCCATCTTCTCACGTCCGAGCTCTCGATAGCTACGGTCCCCAACAACTTCGACTGTAAATTGACCGTTCTCATATCCAAGGATCGTTACACTACCATTATCCAGACCATGCGGATGCATGCCATTGATCAGATAAACAATGGTACCAATCGTCATTCCATGGCTCACAACGAGGGCATTGCCCCCACCTTGTTCTTCCATTTCTTTGGCAATCGCTTCAAAGCCTTCCTTGATTCGACCACTGAGTTTTTCCCAACCTTCAGCCCAACCAGCTGTATCAACCTCTACTAAACCCTCAGCCAGTTCAGCATAAGACAACTGATGAACATGGTCTACATTGAAAATTCTCGGAATCAAGCCCATAAAGAGGTCCCCATCATAGGCCCCATCAAAACTACCAAAACACCACTCACGGATTCGCTTGTCCATGCGGTAAGGGATTTTCCCCTGTAGGCCAAGTTCTTCTAGGATAATTCCCATGGTTTGAATAGTGCGACCTGAATCACTGGAATAAGCGCGGTCAAACTGCAAGCCAGACTCTCTCAAGCCAATTCCCAGTTCATGGATTCCCAACTCACCTTCTTCGGTTAGAGGCGTATCACTCCATCCTTGTGCACGTCCAATCGTGTTAAACATCGTTTTCCCATGACGGACCAAGTACAATCTTACTTTAGACATTTTCTATCCTCCATTTTCTTCTATTATATCATGGATCAAAGAAATATTTGGCTTTCAAAAGCGAAGCCAACATTTGTAAATTATCCAAAAGAAAAGCTACCCTCATGGTAGCTTCCCTAGGAGATTATTATGAAAAAGTTTAGGATTTCTATTAAATAAAGTTAGGAGGTCTTTATTTAATGATTATAGTATACACCGTCATCCTTAAAATCAACTTAAATCCTCTCGCTTTTTTATTAATTTTTAAAACTATGGATTGGAGCTGGGATTTGCCCACCGCGAGAGATGAAATCAACAGACGAAGCCCCATTGACCTTCATAACAGGAGCAGTTCCCAATAGGCCACCAAACTCAATCATATCGCCTTCTTTGCCCTTTGGAATAATACGAACAGCTGTCGTTTTCATGTTAATAACACCGATTGCCGCCTCATCCGCAATCATAGCTGCAATGGTTTCAGCAGGCGTATCTTCCGGAATGGCAATCATATCCAGTCCAACTGAACAGATAGCAGTCATGGCTTCTAGTTTCTCTAAATTCAGAGAGCCATCTTGCACCGCAGCAATCATCCCCTCATCTTCAGAAACGGGGATAAAAGCACCTGACAAGCCACCGACTTGGTTACAAGCCATCACTCCGCCCTTCTTAACTTGGTCATTCAAAAGAGCGAGGGCAGCCGTTGTCCCATGCGTACCAACTGTTTCTAGGCCCATTTCCTCAAGGACACGAGCCACAGAATCACCAACTGCAGGAGTAGGTGCCAAGCTTAGGTCGACAATTCCAAAGTCAACACCAAGGCGTTCACTCGCCATTTGTCCAACCAGCTGACCGATACGAGTAATCTTGAATGCTGTTTTCTTGACTGTTTCCGCTACTACATCAAAGCTCTCTCCACGAACCTTTTCCAAGGCACGCTTGACCACACCAGGACCCGAAACCCCGACATTGATGATAACATCTGCTTCGCCAACACCATGGAAAGCCCCTGCCATAAAAGGATTGTCCTCAACAGCATTAGCAAATACGACCAACTTGGCCGCACCCATATCTGACATCGCAGCTGTTTCCTTGATGATACGTCCCATATCAGCGACCGCAGTCATGTTGATACCTGACTTGGTCGAGCCAATGTTAACAGACGAACAAACCTTGTCTGTCTCAGCTAGAGCGCGCGGGATAGAATTGATGAGAATTTCATCTCCTTTTTGGTAGCCTTTTTGTACCAAGGCAGAGAATCCACCGATAAAGTCAACACCAATCTCCTTGGCAGCCTTGTCAAGTGCCTTTGCCAAAACAACATAGTCTGTCGCATCAGTCGCAGCACCAATCAATGAAATCGGAGTCACCGATACCCGTTTATTAACAATAGGAATCCCAAGTTCTGCAGCAATTTCGTCTCCTACAGCCACTAAATTTGCAGCTTTAGTGGTAATTTTTTGGTAAATCTTTTCAGCAGCACGATTGATATCTGGATCAATACAGTCCAAAAGGGAAATCCCCATGGTGATGGTTCTGATATCGAAGTTCTGCTCCTCAATCATGGCAATGGTTTCTGTAACTTGTCTAATATCCATGATAACCTCCTAGATATTGTACATAGCATCAAAAATCGCCGCACTTTGAATATTGATTTTAACATTCAAGGTCTGACCGAAAATTTCAAACTCATTTCGAAGAGTGGTGAAATCCTGCTTTTCGTCGCTAGAAACAACTGCCATCATAGTAAAGTATTCATCTAACACCGTCTGAGAAATATCGTCAATATTCAAACCCAAGTCTGCAATCTTAGTAGACACGCCTGCAACAATCCCAGCCTTGTCCTTACCAACCACTGTAATAATAGCCTTCATCCTTATACCCCATTTCTACGATTTTTAGAAAACCTGAACGTTTTTGATTTTCTTTTTTCCTAGTATAGCATATTTCCGTAAAAAATACTAAAAAACGCCTGCTTACGAAGTTGTTCTTAAGAAAAAAACAATTTCGTAAACAAGCGTCTACCCTATCAAATGATGATGAGTGTTCCCGCTAGGACCGAAGTCCCAGCGGTAGACCAGAGCTAGACTAAGAGCACAAGACTCCATCATCATAACACTCAACAAAATTGATGATTTTATACTAATTCGATGATCGCCATTGGCGCAGCATCACCACGACGTGGTTCAGTTTTAAGGATACGAGTGTATCCACCGTTACGTTCAGCATAACGAGGTGCGATTTCTGAGAACAATTTTTGAAGTGCTGTAGTAGAAGTGTACTTATCAGTTGCTTCATCATAGTTTTCAGATGCGATTTCATTACGTACGAAAGCAGCAGCTTGACGACGTGCATGCAAATCACCACGTTTACCTAGAGTAATCATTTTTTCAACAGTTTTACGGATTTCTTTAGCACGAGCTTCAGTTGTCACGATTGATTCGTTGATCAAAAGGTCAGTTGTCAAATCGCGAAGCATTGCTTTACGTTGTGAGCTAGTGCGTCCTAGTTTACGGTAAGCCATGTATTCCTCCTTTATTTATCTTTTAATCCAAGACCCAAGTCAATGAGTTTGAGTTTCACTTCTTCCAAACTCTTGCGTCCAAGATTTCGTACTTTCATCATCTCTGCTTCAGATTTTTCTGTCAAATCATGCACAGTATTGATACCGGCACGTTTCAAACAGTTATATGAACGCACAGACAAGTCCAGTTCCTCAATCGTACGGTCCAAAATACGGTCGTCCGATTCAGTATCAGCTTCTTTCATCACTTCTGCAGATTTAGCAATCTCTGTAAGATTTGTAAACAAATCAAGATGTTCTGTCAAGATACGTGCTGAAAGCCCTAAAGCATCTTCTGGAATAATTGTTCCATTTGTCAAGATTTCAAGGGTTAATTTGTCAAAACCATCGTTACTACCTACACGAGCAGGTTCAACTTGATAGTTGACTTTTGTAACTGGTGTATAAATAGAATCTACAGCAAGTGTTCCAACTGGCGCATTATCTTTTTTGTTTTCATCAGCAGGTACATATCCACGACCACTGTTAACAGTCATTGTCGCCTTTAGAGAAGAACCTTCACCGATTGTAAAGAGATAATGATCAGGATTTACAATCTCAATATCACTGTCAGTCAAAATATCTCCAGCTGTAATTTCAGCAGGACCTTCAACGTCAAGCTCAATGATTTTTTCGTCTTCAACGTATGATTTCACTGCAATCCCTTTAATGTTCAGAATGATTTGCATCACGTCTTCACGAACACCTGGAACTGTGTCAAACTCATGTAACACACCATCAATGTTGATAGATGTCACAGCTGCCCCTGGTAGAGAAGCTAGTAGTACACGACGAAGAGAGTTACCAAGAGTTGTACCGTAGCCACGTTCAAGTGGTTCGATTACAAACTTGCCATAATCTTTATTTTCATCAATTTTTGTTATATTTGGTTTTTCAAACTCAATCATTTAGTTACTCCCTCTTAAACGAAAAGCAGTGTAATGCGATGATTATACACGGCGACGTTTTGGAGGACGAGCACCATTGTGTGGCACTGGAGTCACATCACGAATTGCTGTTACTTCAAGACCAGCGGCAGCAAGCGCACGAATAGCTGACTCACGACCAGAACCTGGACCTTTTACAGTAACTTCAACTGATTTAAGACCGTGTTCTTGTGCAGATTTAGCAGCAGCTTCAGAAGCCATTTGAGCAGCGAATGGTGTAGATTTACGAGAACCTTTGAAACCAAGAGCACCAGCTGATGACCAAGCAATTGCATTACCATGCACATCAGTAATCATAACAATAGTGTTATTAAATGTAGCGTGAATATGAGCAATACCAGATTCGATATTCTTTTTCACACGACGTTTACGTGTTGGTTTAGCCAAGACTTTTACCTCCTATATTATTTTTTCTTACCAGCAATCGCAACAGCTTTACCTTTACGAGTGCGAGCGTTATTTTTAGTGTTTTGTCCACGGACAGGAAGTCCACGACGGTGACGAATACCACGGTATGAACCGATTTCCATCAAACGTTTAATGTTCAAGTTTACTTCACGACGAAGGTCACCTTCAACTTTGATTGCATCCACTTCACGACGGATAGCATCTTCTTGATCTGATGTAAGGTCACGTACACGAACATCTTCTGAGATTCCAGCAGCAGCCAAAATTTTCTTAGATGTTGAAAGTCCGATACCATAAACGTAAGTCAATGAGATTACTACGCGTTTGTCATTTGGAATGTCAACTCCAGCAATACGAGCCATGTTTTCTCCTTTCTATCTTATCCTTGACGTTGTTTGTGTTTTGGATTTGCTGGGCAAATTACCATAACACGACCATTACGACGAATTACTTTACAGTATTCGCAAATTGGTTTGACCGATGGTCTTACTTTCATTTCTTATCCCTCCAAGTTTTTCGATTATTTAAAGCGGTAAGTGATACGTCCACGTGTCAAGTCATATGGACTCATCTCGACAGTAACACGATCTCCCGCTAAAATACGAATATAGTTTTTACGAATTTTACCAGAAACTGTTGCTAAAATCTGATGTCCATTTTCAAGTTCAACCGTAAACATTGCGTTCGGCATTGTATCGACTACTTTGCCTTCAACTTCAATCACATCGTCTTTTGCCACGCAAAAGCACCTCCATAAATTTCGATTCGATGCCTCAAGACACAGAGGCAACAATTATAAGTCAGACTATCTCAGTATAACATTTGTCGCGATTTTTTGCAAGTATGAAAAACGCTTTATTTCAAATTTGTCAATACTTTTTCGATGTCTTTGAACACATCATTGATATCTTGATTTCCTTCGATATCATGAACTAAACCTTTAGCACGATAGTGAGCAATGATTGGTTCACCTTGTGCAATATTGACATCCAAACGACGCTTCACTGTCTCAGGTTTATCATCTTCGCGTTGGTAGTAATCCTCTTCCTTGTAGTCAACTGGTGGATTGAAAACTTTGTGGAAAGTTTCACCTGTTTTGCGGTGAATGATACGGCCACTCAAGCGTTCCAAGAGACAGTCTGGATTCACTTCGATGTTGATTACTCCTTCAAGTTCAATACCAAGTTCAGCCAATGTTTCATCCAAGGCATGAGCTTGTTCAATCGTACGTGGGTAACCATCTAACAAGAAACCTGTTTCTTTGATATCGTCCTGTGAAAGGCGTTCTTTAACAATACCATTTGTAACTTCGTCTGGGACCAACTCACCTTTGTCAATATATGACTTTGCGAGTACACCCATTTCAGTTTGATTAGCCATTGCAGCACGGAACATATCGCCTGTTGAGATATGTGCAACATGGAATTTCTCCACAATTTTAGCTGCTTGCGTTCCCTTACCTGCTCCAGGTAAGCCCATAATCAAAAGATTCATGATAGGATCTCCTTATTTTGTATTTAAATAGAAGCAGAAATCTATTTCAACCCCTATTTAAAAACAAAATAGAAGAGAGGAGATAAAAATCTGACAAAGTCTTCGATTTTTACACTCCACTCTCTGAGCAATAGTCAATTTTATTTCCTATTACAACTATTCTGTTGTGTCTAAGAAACCAACATACTTACGTTTCAATAGATACCCTTCCAATTGCTTAATTCCTTCAATACCTGTCGAGATAATGATTAGTAGACTTGTTCCCCCAAAAGCAACAACTTCTGAAAGGCCAAATACATCTTTAGCTACGATAGGTAAGATAGAAATAACACCTAGGAAGAGAGAGCCGACAGTAGCAAGACGACGAAGAAGTTTCGACATGTATTCTTCTGTCCCTTTACCAGGACGGACCCCATGAATGTAGGCTCCACTCTTTTGCAAGTTTTCTGCTGCCTTCTCTGGATTGATCTGTACAAACGTATAGAAGAATGTAAAGAGAATGATCAACAAGGCATACATAGCAACTCCTGTTGGAGATGTTGTAGATAACATTTCCTGTGCTGTACGTACCCAAGCCCAATCATGACCTGTTGCACTCAAAAATTGAAGGATAGCTGCAGGTGCTGCTGTAATGGAACTTGCAAAGATAACTGGGATAACCCCTGCTGGGTTTACCTTCAAAGGGAGGTATGAACTTGATGGAGCTCCTTGAGCAACTTTTGTATATTGGATTGGGATTTTATATTCTGCCTGTTGAACATATGTTGTAAAGTAAACAATCAACAAGACAGCGATAATCAAAATAACAACAAAAATAATAGATGAAGTCAATCGGCTACTTGGGATATTGACAAAGTAGTCAACATAGATACCCTTAATCATCTCAGGAATTGAAGCGACAATACCTGCAAAGATGATCATGGAAACACCGTTACCATATCCTTTATCTGTAATTTGTTCCCCAAGCCAAGTTACAATCATACTACCTGCTGTTAGGATGATCCCAATGGTAACAAAAACTTGTGGAGTTAAATCTGTCGTTAATAATTTCGCTCCAGATAGAGTATTAAACCCTGCTGTAATCCCGATAGATTGAACAAATGCAAGTACCAGTGCAATATAACGAGTAGCCTGGTTTAGTTTTCTCCGTCCTACTTCCCCTTGTTTGCCCCATTCTACAAACTTCGGTAAAATATCCATTTGTAGCAATTGAACAACGATAGAAGCAGTGATGTACGGACTTACACCAAGTGCAAAAACGGAGAAGTTCTTCATGGCATTCCCTGAAACAAGACTAAGCATGTTTAAGAAAGATAAACCACTGAGAGCTTCTAAACTTTTTGCATTCACCCCTGGAACAGTAATACTTGTCCCAATACGGAAAACAAGAATGATAAAAATTGTAAAGAGAATTTTTGATCGAACTTGTTTAACCTTGAGAGCTTCTTTTAATAATTTAAAAAACATGGGTCACCTCTCTTAGATGACTTCTACAGAACCACCTTTAGCAGTGATAGCTTCCTCAGCTGATTTAGAGAATTTAGCTGCTTTAACAGTCAATTTCTTAGTCAATTCACCATTACCAAGAATTTTAACGCCTGATTTTTCAGCTTTCACAATTCCTGCTTCGATAAGCACAACTGGAGTCACTTCAGCACCATCTTCAAAGACGTTCAATTGGTCAAGGTTTACAATTGCGTATTCTTTAGCGTTGATGTTAGTGAATCCACGTTTTGGAAGACGACGGAACAATGGAGTTTGTCCACCTTCAAAACCAAGGCGAACTCCGCCACCGCTACGAGCTTTTTGACCTTTTTGACCGCGACCAGATGTTTTACCGTTACCTGATGAAGTACCACGACCAACACGGTTACGTACTTTACGAGAACCTTCTGCAGGTTTCAATTCATGAAGTTTCATTATTATTTTCTCCTCTTTTGTAAAATGCTAGCGCCGATAAGAGAGAAAAGGTTGTCTCCCTTATCAACTCGCCTATACGACGTCATCACAGATGACTATATCTAGTTTTAGGGGATGAGTATTGCCACATCCCCTAAAAATCATTAGTTTACTTCTTCAACTGTTACCAAGTGAGATACTGCAGTGATCATACCACGGATAGCAGCATTGTCTTCTTTAATAACAGAGCTGTTCAATTTGCCAAGTCCAAGTGCTACAACAGTTTTACGTTGTGATGGAATGCGTCCGATTGGAGACTTAGTCAAAGTAATTTTAATTTGAGCCATTTTATCCCCTTTCTTATGCCAAATCAGAAACTGAAATACCACGAAGGGCAGCAACTTCTTCAGCGCGTTTCAATTGTTTCAAACCTTCAACAGTTGCGCGAACAATGTTGATTGGAGTGTTAGAACCAAGTGATTTAGATGTAATATCTGCCACACCTGCCAATTCCACAACGGCACGAACCGCACCACCAGCGGCAACTCCAGAACCTTCTACAGCAGGTTTCAACAATACTTTAGCTCCACCGAATTCTGAGAGAACTTCGTGTGGGATTGTTGTTCCAACCATAGGAACTTCAATCAAGTTTTTCTTAGCATCTTCTACTGCTTTGCGGATTGCTTCTGGAACTTCTTGAGCTTTACCAGTACCAAATCCTACACGACCGTTGTGGTCACCGACAACAACAAGAGCTGCGAAACGAAGACGACGTCCACCTTTAACAACTTTTGTAACACGGTTGACAGCAACTACGCGTTCTTCTAATTCAACTGCATTGTCTTTAAATGCCATTTTCTAGTGTCCTCCTATTAGAATTTCAATCCGTTTTCACGAGCTGCATCAGCCAAAGCTTTCACACGTCCGTGATATAGATATCCACCGCGGTCGAACACCACTTCTGAAATACCTTTAGCGTTTGCACGTTCTGCAACGAGTTTACCGACAGCAACGGCTTGTTCAGTTTTAGTTCCTTTTGAAACTTCTTTGTCAAGAGTTGAAGCACTTGCGAGCGTTACACCCGCTACGTCATCAATCACTTGAGCGTAGATGCCTGTATTAGAACGGAATACGTTCAAACGTGGGCGATCAGCAGTTCCAGAGAGTTTTCCGCGAACGCGACGGTGGCGTTTTTGACGGAGTTTGTTTTTATCTGGTTTAGAAATCACAGTTTTCACCTCTTTAGTTTTAAATCGCGTGCTATGCACAAAGTTGGAAAATAGGTTGATGGTTGAAAATCAACCACTCAACATTATTTACCTGTTTTACCTTCTTTAAGACGAACGTACTCTCCAACGTAACGAATACCTTTACCTTTGTAAGGTTCTGGTGAACGAAGGCTACGTACGTAAGCGGCTGTTTGACCAACTACTTCTTTTGAAATTCCGCTAACAACGATTGTTGTTGGGTTTGGAAGTTCAAAAGTAATTCCTTCTGGAGCTTCAACTTCGTCTGGATGAGATTTACCAACAGCCAAAACAAGTTTTTTACCTTGAAGTTGTGCACGGTAACCAACCCCGCGCATTTCAAGTTCTTTCTTGAATCCTTCTGATACACCAATTACCATGTTGTTCAAAAGGGCACGAGTAGTTCCGTGGATTGTTTTCATTTCTTTTGAATCGTTTGGACGGTGAAGAGTTACTTCAGTACCTTCCACGCGAATTTCAATATCTTTTGAGAACTTACGAGTAAGTTCTCCTTTAGGTCCTTTTACAGTTACTACGTTGTCATTGTTAGTGACTTCAACACCAGCAGGCAACACGATAACTTTATTACCAATACGTGACATGTTTATTTTCTCCTGTTAAATTGTCAGGCCTTGACGGCCAGTTTTCACGGGGTTAAATCGATTTCTCAATTTGAAGGAACATTTAGGTTTCAATTTCAAAGTGAATCTAGGCATCGTCTCGCAGGCATAACTTTGGGTTAGGCAAGAGACGATAACGAAGAGTCACAAAGAAATTGGGAGCTAAATATTACCAAACGTAAGCGATAACTTCTCCACCAACGTTCTTTTGACGAGCTTCTTTATCAGTAAGCAAACCTTCAGAAGTTGAAAGGATAGCAATTCCAAGTCCGTTAAGAACTTTTGGAAGATCTTCACGTTTTTTGTAGACACGAAGTCCTGGTTTAGAAACACGTTTCAAGTTAGTGATAACTTTTTCACCGTTTGGTCCGTATTTAAGGAATACACGGATGATGCCTTGTTTGTCATCTTCGATGATTTCAACGTTTTTTACAAAACCTTCGCGTTTAAGGATTTCAGCAATCCCTTTTTTGATGTTTGATGCAGGTACTTCAAGTACTTCGTGTTTCGCTTGGTTAGCGTTACGAATACGAGTTAGGAAGTCTGCGATTGGGTCAGTCATAACCATTTTGTTTTTCTCCTCTTACTAGTAGTTTGCAAGTTGCACTTGCTAGTTAATGATTGAGCTGGGCTCAGATAGTATTGACACATTCAAATGAGAGAACTCTTATTTGAACACGAGCTACAACCTGTGCAAAAAAGATAAATTTGTTTTGGAGCATCGCTCCCTCACCAAATTTCCTATTTTCGCTGTGGTTGTTACGCTCTTTGTATCATGATATTACCAAGATGCTTTTGTTACACCAGGGATTTGTCCTTTGTAAGCTAATTCACGGAAGCAAACACGGCAAAGTTTAAATTTGCGGTAAACTGAATGCGGACGACCACATTTTTCACAACGAGTATAAGCTTGAGTAGAGAACTTCGCTGGACGTTTGTTCTTAGCAATCATTGATTTTTTAGCCATTAGATTTACCTCCTATATTATTTTGCAAAAGGCATTCCAAGGCCTGTAAGCAATGCACGTGACTCTTCGTCAGTGTTAGCAGTTGTTACGATAACGATGTCAAGACCACGAGTTTTGTCAACGTCATCAAAGTTGATTTCTGGGAAGATCAATTGTTCTTTCACACCAAGTGTGTAGTTTCCGCGTCCATCAAATGATTTTGTTGGAACACCGTGGAAGTCACGCACACGTGGAAGTGAAACTGAAACCAATTTATCCAAGAATTCGTACATACGTTCACCACGAAGGGTAACTTTTGCACCGATCGCTACACCTTCACGAAGACGGAAGCCGGCGATTGATTTTTTAGCTTTAGTGATAAGTGGTTTTTGACCTGAGATAAGCGCCAATTCTTCAGCAGCTTTTTCAAGGCTTTTAGCGTTTGATACAGCTTCACCAACACCCATGTTCAAAACGATCTTATCTACTTTAGGCACAGCCATCACTGATGAGTAGTTGAATTGTTCAGTCAAAGCAGGAACTACTTCATTAAGATATTTTTCTTTTAAACGATTTGCCATTATACTTCTCCTTTCCTTCGTGATTAATCAAGCACTTCGCCTGATTTTTTGTTGTAGCGAACTTTTTTACCGTCTACAAATTTGTAACCAACACGACCAGCTACACCATTTTTGTCCAATACTTGAACGTTTGATACGTGGATAGCTGCTTCTTTCTCGATGATACCACCTTGAGGAAGCTCGTTAGTTGGACGTTGGTGTTTCTTAACGATGTTAACACCTTCAACGATAACTTTGTTTACTTTTGGAAGGGCAGTAAGGACAACAGCTTCTGTTCCCTTATCTTTACCAGCGATTACGCGAACTTTGTCGCCTTTTTTTACAAACATTAGGTTTCTCCTTAATTTTTCTTACGCCCACAAGGGCACCCTAGCTTCAAGCTAGGGGACTAGTTTGTTTCTAAAAATTAAAGTACTTCTGGAGCAAGTGACACGATCTTCATGAAGCCACCTTCACGCAATTCACGTGCAACTGGGCCAAAGATACGTGTTCCGCGAGGAGTTTTGTCATCACGGATGATAACAGCTGCATTTTCGTCAAACTTGATGTATGAACCATCAGCGCGACGAGCACCTGATTTAGTACGAACGATAACAGCTTTTACAACGTCACCTTTTTTAACCGCACCACCAGGAGTAGCTTGTTTTACAGATGCCACAATGACATCACCGATGTTCGCAAATTTACGTTTAGAACCACCAAGAACTTTGATAGTCAAGATTTCGCGTGCACCGCTGTTGTCTGCGACTTTCAAACGAGTTTCTGTTTGAATCATTTCAGTTTTCTCCTTTCAGGCTTGATTAGATGATAACCGCTTCTTCAACAACTTCTACAAGACGGAAACGTTTTGTAGCTGAAAGCGGGCGAGTTTCCATGATACGTACGATATCGCCTTCTTTGGCAACATTGTTTTCATCATGTGCTTTGTATTTTTTAGAGTAGTTAATACGTTTACCATAGACTGGGTGGTTACGTTTTGTTTCAACTACAACTGTGATTGTCTTGTCCATTTTGTCAGATACAACACGTCCAACAAGAACTTTACGATTATTGCGTTCCATTGAAATTTCTCCTTCCCTAGTCTATTATTTCGCTTCAGATTGAACTGTTTTGATACGAGCGATTTGTTTTTTAACTTCTTTCAAGCGAGCTGTTTGTTCCAATTGACCAGTAGCAGCTTGGAAACGAAGTTCAAACAATTCTTTTTTCAATTCGTTTTCGCGCTTCGCGAGTTCTTCTTGAGAAAGACCACGAAGTTCTTTAACAAATTCTTTTACTTCATTAAGTTTCATGCCTTCTCCTTATTCTGCTTCACGTTTTACGAATTTAGTTTTAACTGGCAATTTGTGGCTAGCAAGACGAAGCGCTTCACGTGCAATCTCTTCAGATACACCAGCGATTTCGAACATCACTTTACCACGTTTAACTGGTGCTACCCAACCTTCAGGTGCCCCTTTACCAGATCCCATACGCACACCGATAGCTTTAGCAGTGTATGATTTGTGTGGGAAGATTTTAATCCAAACTTTACCACCACGTTTCATGTAACGAGTCATGGCAATACGAGCAGCTTCGATTTGGCGGTTAGTGATCCAGTGGCTAGTTGTAGCTTGAAGACCGTATTCACCGAATGCTACTTCTTTTCCACCTTTTGCTTCACCGCGCATTTTTCCACGGAATTCACGACGGTGTTTAACACGTTTAGGTACTAACATTGGTTATTTACCTCCTTTAGTGTTTTTACGAGCTGGAAGAACTTCACCACGGTAGATCCATACTTTAACACCAAGTTTACCGTATGTAGTATCTGCTTCTTCCCAAGCGTAATCGATATCTGCACGAAGTGTGTGGAGTGGAACAGTTCCTTCTGAGTATCCTTCAGCACGGGCAATATCTGCACCGTTCAAACGACCTGATACTTGAGTTTTGATTCCTTTAGCTCCAGCACGCATTGCGCGTTGGATTGCTTGTTTTTGTGCACGACGGAAAGCAACACGTTGCTCCAATTGACGAGCAATTCCTTCACCTACAAGGTGAGCATCCAAATCAGGTTGTTTGATTTCGATGATGTTGATGTGTACTTGTTTTCCAGTCAATTTGTTAAGTTTTGCACGGAGTGCATCAACGTTAGCGCCACCTTTACCGATAACCATACCTGGTTTAGCAGTGTGAAGTGAAACGTTAACTTTGTTCACTGCGCGCTCAATTTCGATAGTTGAAACTGCTGCGTCAGCAAGTTCTTTTTGAACGAATTTACGGATTGCAAGATCTTCATGAAGGTAATCCGCGTATTCTTTTTCAGCATACCATTTGGCATCCCAATCACGGATGATGCCGACACGCATACCAATTGGATGTACTTTTTGACCCACGATGTTACCTCCTTATTTTTCTGCAACAGCTACAGTGATGTGAGCTGTTCGTTTGTTGATTGGTGAAGCTGAACCTTTCGCACGTGGACGGAAACGTTTCATAGTTGGTCCTTCGTTTGCGAATGCTTCAGATACTACCAAGTTAGCTTTGTCCAAACCAAAGTTGTTTTCAGCGTTAGCTACAGCTGAGTTCAAAACTTTCAAGATGATTTCAGCAGCTTTGTTTGGAGTGAATGTCAAGATTGCAATAGCGTCGGCTACGCTTTTACCACGAATATTGTCAAGAACAAGACGTGATTTACGAGGTGAAACACGTACTGTACGAGCCATTGCTTTAGCTGAAGTAATTTCTGCCATTTATGTTCTCCTTATTTTCTACGTGTTTTCTTGTCGTCTGCAGCGTGACCTTTGTAAGTACGAGTTGGTGCAAATTCACCAAGTTTGTGACCTACCATGTCTTCTTGGATGTAAACAGGTACGTGTTTACGTCCATCATAAACTGCAATAGTGTAACCAATGAAACTTGGGAAGATCGTTGAACGACGTGACCAAGTTTTGATAACTTTTTTCTTTTCGTCATTAGCTTGAGCTTCAACTTTTTTCATCAAATGCTCATCGACGAAAGGTCCTTTTTTAAGACTGCGTCCCATTTTTATGTTTTCTCCTTTAAATATTGTACCACAGCGGCTTGCGCTCACATGGAGCGCTACCGAGCTGGCGGATTCCCTAGTTGCTTAAGCGACTAGTTTACTATTATTTCTCGTTGCGACGACGAACGATAAGTTTGTCAGATTTCGCTTTCTTGTTACGAGTTTTAAGACCAAGAGCAGGTTTGCCCCATGGAGTAGATGGCGCTTTACGACCAACTGGTGCTTTACCTTCACCACCACCGTGTGGGTGATCGTTAGGGTTCATTACAGAACCACGAACTGTTGGGCGGATACCTTTCCAACGGCTACGCCCTGCTTTACCAAGGTTCACAAGTCCATGTTGTTCGTTTCCGACAACACCAACTGTAGCACGACAAGTTCCAAGAATCATACGAACTTCACCTGATTGAAGACGAACAAGAACGTATTTACCTTCTTGACCCAATACTTGAGCAGAAGCTCCAGCTGCACGAACCAATTCTCCACCACGACCTGGTTTCAATTCGATGTTGTGGATCAAAGTACCAACTGGGATGTTAGCAAGTGGAAGAGCATTTCCGACTTTGATATCTGCTTCTGGACCTGAAACGATACGTTGACCAACTTCAAGACCTTTTGGAGCGATGATATATGCTTTCACACCGTCAGTGTAGTGTACAAGAGCGATGTTTGCGGAACGGTTTGGATCGTACTCGATAGTTTTAACAACTGCTTCAACGTTGTCTTTGTTACGTTTGAAGTCAACCAAACGGTAGAAACGTTTGTGTCCACCACCTTGGTGACGAACAGTGATACGACCGTTGTTGTTACGACCAGCCTTGTTCTTCAAAGCAACAAGCAATGATTTTTCAGGAGTGCTTGTTGTGATTTCAGCGAAATCCAAAGAAGTCATATTACGGCGACCGTTTGTTGTTGGTTTATAAACACGAATTCCCACGATATTTCCTCCTTAGATTATTCAGCTTCAGCAGCAAACAACTCGATTGCTTTTGAATCAGCTGTAAGAGTGATGATAGCTTTTTTAGTTTTGTTAGTAAAACCAGTGTAACGTCCAACACGTTTAGCTTTAGGTTTTACGTTGATTGTGTTGACATTTGCAACTTTAACACCTTCAAAAGCAGCTTCAACAGCTTGCTTAATCAAAAGTTTGTGTGCACGAGTGTCAACTTCAAATACATACTTTCCTGCTTCAAGTTGAGCCATTGAGCTTTCAGTGATAACAGGTTTTTTGATAACATCATACAAATTCATTATGCAAGAACCTCCTCGATTTTAGAGATAGCTGCTTGAGTAACAAGAAGTTTGTCACTATTTGCGATGTCAAGAACACTTGCAGTTGTAGCAGTCGCAACTTTCACGTTTGGAAGGTTACGAGCTGAAAGAGCTGCGAATTCGTTTCCTTCTTCAAGAATAACAAGGACTTTAGAATCGATGCTCAAAGCTGCAAGAACTTTTGCAAATTCAGCAGTTTTTGGAGCTGTAAATTCAAGAGAATCAACGGCTACAAATTTGTTTTCAGCAACTTTTTCTGAGTAAACAGATTTAAGCGCAAGGCGACGAACTTTTTGAGGAAGTTTGTACGCATAGCTACGTGGAGTTGGTCCGAAGACAGTTCCACCACCACGCCATTGTGGAGAGCGGATAGAACCTTGACGAGCACGTCCAGTTCCTTTTTGACGCCATGGTTTGCGTCCGCCACCTGAAACAGCTGAGCGATTTTTAACTGCGTGAGTTCCTTGACGAAGACTAGCACGTTGGCTGATGATCACATCAAACACAACAGATTGGTTTGGTTCAATACCAAAGATTGCATCGTTAAGAACAACTTCGCCAGCTTGTTTACCAGTTTGGTCGAATAATGTTACATTTGCCATTTTGACTGTATTCCCCTTTCCTTATTATTTACCAGCTTTAACTGCTGACTTGATAGTGATAAGAGATTTCTTAGCACCTGGTACGTTACCTTTGATAAGGATAACGTTCTTTTCTGGAACAACTTGTACAACTTCAAGGTTTTGAATTGTTACGCGATCGCCACCCATACGTCCTGCAAGGTTTTTACCTTTGAACACGCGGTTAGGTGCAACAGGTCCCATAGAACCTGGACGACGGTGGTAACGAGAACCGTGAGCCATTGGTCCACGTGATTGTCCATGGCGTTTGATAACACCTTGGAAACCTTTACCTTTAGAAGTACCAGTTACGTCAACAACGTCTCCAGCTGCGAATGTTTCAACTGTGATTTCAGCACCAACTTCCAAGCCTTCAACGTTTTTGAATTCACGAATGAAGCGCTTAGGAGCCGTGTTAGCTTTCGCTACATGTCCTTTAGCAGGTTTGTTGCTCAATACTTCGCGTTTGTCATCAAAACCAACTTGGATAGCGTTATATCCGTCTGTTTCTACAGTTTTAACTTGAAGAACAACGTTTGGAGTTGCTTCAATAACTGTTACAGGGATCAATTCGCCAGCTTCAGTGAAGATTTGAGTCATTCCCACTTTTTTCCCTAAGATTCCTTTTGTCATGAGAAAATAGTTCCTTTTCTATATTTTTTATTCAAAAAGTTTTTAACGAGCGTTTTTCATGCTCAAGGTATCAAGCTTTAGATTAAAGTTTGATTTCTACGTTTACACCACTTGGAAGATCTAATTTCATCAACGCATCAACCGTTTTTTGAGTTGGGTTAACGATATCGATCAAACGTTTGTGTGTACGCATTTCAAATTGTTCGCGAGAGTCTTTGTATTTGTGAGTCGCACGAATGATTGTGTAGAGGCTACGCTCAGTTGGAAGTGGGATTGGACCCGCAACTTGTGCACCTGTACGAGTAGCTGATTCTACGATTTTTGCAGCCGCTGTGTCAAGCGTACGGTGTTCGTAAGCTTTCAAACGGATACGGATTTTTTTGTTTGCCATCTTTTTCTCCTTTTCGTCTATTTAAGATAATAGGCTAGCTCCACAAGAAAACCGACGCGCGTTGCGTGGCAATGCAACCGAGCGTGTCGCAACCTCTTGCATCACAGCTAAAGCTGTAATTTACAGCACCATAATAGAATAACACAAAGCCCCTGCGATTGCAAGGGATTTGTGAGCTTTTTTTCGTTTTTTTAGGATGAAACTGTTTTCCTATTTCATCTTCCTATGATTACTGATTTACGTCTATAAGAATCAATCTTTTCTTCTATATAATATGCGTCATCTTGACATTGAATTTATCTTCTGATTGATCCACTAGAATGTCCGCCCTTGACTCGGTTTCTCTATAGTATTGCAGATACTGCTCTCGTCTCATCTGATGGCTAGCTAATACAAAGGAAGCATCGCGATTTCTCATAGTCGTATCTCGAGCTAAGCGCCTCTTTAATTCGGTCTCCTCATCCGTGTAGAAACAGATGGTTTTGTCAAAGAGTTCCTTGGGTAGAAAGCCCACAGACATCCCTTCAACAATCAGAATCGGCTTGGCTCCAGATAAGATTTCACTAGCCTTCCACGGTTCATCGATTGTTAAGACATCCATACCTGCCTGCAAGGCGAGAATATCTCTCTGTAAACTTGCCAGTTCATGCGCCACTGGGAGACAAGCTGTCACCTTTTGATTTGGTGCTTGCTTTGGTACTACCAGATGACGTTCTGAGGTGATATAGGGATCTGTTTCTAGTAAATTTACTGTAGTAGAATCTAAAACTTTGTACAATTCCTGTGCAAAGGTTGATTTACCTGAAGCCCCATGACCATAGATTCCTAGCGTCCTAATTCTTCCCGTTTCGATCTCTGAAACCAGTTGTTCTATCAGGTCTTTTTTCTTCATTCTCTCTTCACCTGCTCATAGCTTTCTTTTCCGTCATTAAGCTTGTCCCAAATCACCACTTGCCCACTTTTGAGAGATTTTTGCACATCAATAATCCGTTGATTGGAAGAACCTCGAAACTGGAGCATGAGATTGCGCTTGCTTTTATCATACCGTCCATCGACAAGGATGTCAATCAGCGACAAGAGTTCCAATTTGTCTGGAGTCTCCAGCATCATTTCTTCCCACGTGTAGCCCGTCCAAGACCAGATGTCTTTGTCTGGCAATTCCTTTCGAATGCGTTTAACGAGGGGCAAGAGAATGCCTGTATTAAGAAAGGGTTCCCCTCCCAGCAGGGTCAAGCCTTGAACATAAGGTTGAGCGAGATCTTCCATGATCTGTTCTTCTAACTCTGGCGTATAGGGAATGCCTGCGTTGAAAGACCAAGTCGCAACATTATAGCACCCCTCGCAGTGAAACATACAGCCTGATACATAGAGAGAGTTGCGCACACCTTCTCCATCGACAAAGTTAAAGGCCTTATAATCAATGATCCGCCCTTTACTAAGTTCCTCGCTTTTCCATTCACCAGGTTTTGGTGTATTCCATGTCATCCTTCTACTCCAAATCTATCCAATAGCGCTGACTTCTATCGATTGTATTTTCGTAAACACCGCCAGCGGAGAGAATCGTGCGGCGGCTGGCTTCGTTGTCTTCATCGCAGGTAATCAGCACTCGTTCCAATCCTTGCTTTCGAGCCTCTGCTAGTCCTAATCTCAACTGCTCCTTCCCATATCCTTTGCCTCGTTGACTGGGACGGATAGAATAGCCAATATGACCGCCTTCCACAAATAATTTGTCATTCAAGGACAAGCGCAGGGCTAAAAATCCCAAAGGCAAGCCAGTCTCACCAAAGGATAAAAATTTGATTGCAGGAACCCAGCCTACTGGCAGGTTGGCAGCATCCTCTTGCTGCTCTACAATCTTTAAACAATCCTCATAATCCTTTGCTCGCTTCCAAGCGGAGCCCATGCCACCGTGCATATAGGATTTTGCTGCATCGAACTCCGCAATCATCTCTAATATCGCTTCTTTATCTTCCAAAGTTGGTCGTCTTAGCTCCATGCTTCCTCCTTAATCGACATCAACCCAGTAGCGCTCCGTTCCGTTTCGAACATCCTCATAGACACCACCATTAGCTAAGATAACAGCTCGGCTGGCAGGATTTTCTGTGCTACAAGTTACCAGAGCTCGTTTGATATTCTTTCCCTTAGCAACTTGTAGACCTTGTCGGAGGGATTCTTTCGCATAACCCTTACCTCTTTCAGATGGACGAATGGAGTAGCCAATATGGCCCCCATTTTCTAGTAAGTAGTCATTTAATCGGAGACGAAGGTTGAGAAAGCCAAGAGCTTGGCCTGCTACGTCAAAACTAACCAGCTGGATAGCAGGAACCCAGTTTTCAGGAATATTGAGTCCCGCTTCCGCTTGAAGATTTTCTTCTAGCCACTCTTCATAAACAAAATTGTTGGCGTTCCAAAACCCACCATCGTGGGCTGATTGAGTCTGTTCAAACTCTGCCATCATCTCTAAAACTGTTTCTTTATCTGCCAATGTTGGTCTGCGTAGTTCCATCCTTACCTCCTGCTAAGAGAAAAGCGAGAGCGGACTCTCACTTTTATTTTTTCTTGTTCTTGTTTAAAAACTGTTCTCTAAGATTGAGCAAGCGTTCTTTTTTACCTGTTCCACCTTTCGAATGTTTCTCGTGATAACGGGTCACTTGTGCACGTCCCTTATCGTCTAATTGGTATTTCCCCATTCCATTTCCTTCTAATTTGTTACTTCATGTCCGGCTGTTTTAATGGTTGAACCATTCATGTGTTTGACACGCGCAGCGATTTCCTTGTGGCGTCCATTAACCATCGGACGCGCTTGAGGATTCCCCAGATAACCACACGTACGTTTGACCACGTCTACTGTTTTAGGGTCGCTATTGCCACAGTTGGGACAAGCAAATCCTCTCTCAGTTGGTTCAAAATCCCCTTCAAAGTCACACTTATAACAATGATCAATCGGAGTATTGGTCCCTAGATACCCTACACGATCATAGGCGTAGTCCCAGACAGCTTCCAAGGCTTTTGGATTTTGTTGGAGAACTGGATACTCACAGTAGTGGATGAAACCACCTGTTGCACCTGCTTCTGGATAAGCCTTCTCAAAGTCCAATTTTTCAAACGGCGTTGGATTTTTACGAACATCATAGTGGAACGAGTTGGTGTAGTATTCCTTGTCTGTAATATCAGGAATAGAACCGAACTTTTCTGTATCCAAGCGACAGAAGCGATCTGTCAAGCTTTCAGACGGTGTTGAGTAGATAGAGAAATGATAGCCATATTGGTCAGACCACTCTTCTACCCGACGTTTCATATCGCGAATGATATCCAGCGTGAATTCCTTGGCTTCTGGATTGTGTTCCCAGCTATTTCCAAAGAAGACTGTCGCTACCTCGTACAAACCAATGTAGCCCAGCGAAACTGTCGCACGACGATTCTTAAAGAGCTGATCAACGCTCTCGTCTTTTCCAAGACGGCGTCCGAAGGCCCCGTACTGATAGAGAATGGGGGCGTTTGCTGGTGTTGCTTCCTTGGTCCGTTCAACACGGTAAACTAGAGCATCTTCTGCGATGTTCATCCGCTCGTTGAAGATTTCCCAGAACTTATTCATGTCGCCCTCAGACTCAAGGGCAATGCGAGGAAGGTTGACCGTCACAACACCTAGATTCATCCGACCTGAATTGACCTCAACACCATTTTCATCTTTCCAGCCTTGGAGGAAGGAGCGACAACCCATAGGAACCTTGAAAGAACCAGTCAGTTCGATAATCTTATCATAGGATAAGACATCTGGGTACATCCGTTTGGTTGCACACTCGAGAGCCAACTGTTTGATGTCATAGTTTGGAGTCCCTTCTTCCAAGTTAAGGCCTCTTTTAAGCGTAAAGATGAGTTTAGGGAAGATGGCTGTGCGGTGTTCTGAGCCAAGACCCTTGATACGAATGGTCAAGATAGCTTTTTGAATTTCCCGTTCAAAACGACTAGTTCCTAGACCAAAACCTAGTGAAGTAAAAGGTGTTTGTCCATTTGAAGTGAAGAGGGTGTTGATTTCATACTCAAGAGATTGCATGGCATCATAGATGTCTTTTTGAGTTTTCTTCCAAGCATAATCATCCCGTTTTTCAGGCAAGACCCACTCTTCCGCATCCTTGAGGTGCTTTTGATAATTCTTCTCTGCATAAGGTGCCAAGACTTCATCGATACGGTCAGCTGAGCAGCCCCCGTACTGGCTAGAAGCAACGTTGGCGATGATTTGTGAAATCTGAGCGGTTGCAGTTTGAATAGACTTGGGACTCTCTACCTCTGCATTACCAATTTTAAAGCCATTTTCCAACATGCCTTTAAAATCAATCAAACAGCAGTTGGTCATAGGTGTATAGGGGCTGTAGTCCAAGTCATGATAGTGGATATCCCCTTTTTGGTGAGCATTGGCTACATGCTTAGGAAGCATTTGCAATCCGATTGATTTCCCTACAATCCCTGCTGTCAAATCACGTTGAGTGTTGAAGACATCGCTGTCTTTATTGGCATTTTCATTGACAACTGCTTGATCTTTATTGAGAAGTTTATGAATGCTAAAGTTGATATCTGTCGCTTTTGAGCGCTCAAAATCCCTCTGTGTCCGATAAGTGATATACTCTTCAGCCAAGGCATATTCTTTGGCTTCGAGAAGTTCATGTTCTACGATATTCTGAATCTCATAAATCTTCACACCTTTAGGGAAACGACTGTGAATTTCGGTAACGATTCTTTCAACTAGACCATTTAGGCGTTTTTCTACTAGAGGCGTGACGTCCATAACCTTTTCCGACGCCTTGTGGAGAGCCTTGTCAATCTTGTCTACATCAAATACTACACGTCTACCATCTCGTTTTTCAACGAACAAGGTGGGAACGGTTGCAAGCTTTTCTTCTAATACAATCATATCCATGCTCTTTTCTAAAATGTTGTTCTATGAAGTATTATACCACTCTAAAAATAAAAATCAATATCTTGTGTTAAAAATCCTAAAATTTTTAAAATTCCACAAGATATTGATTTTGTTATTTGAATTTATAAAGCTTCAACTCGCTAGTATCTGTCTGAACAAGCTCATAGTTTTCACTGAGCCAGCTCTCTACATCTGACCACAAGGCAACTTTTTGATTGACCATAATCATCTTCGGTTCATTCTCTTTCAGGTCATTCATCAGTTTGGTTTTATTTTCGTCACTTGCAGTATAAAGTGTTGGCGTCACTAGAGAGGTCGGTGCCAAGCGTTCGCTTGTACGATAGAAATCTGGACGATCATCCCATGCATAGACACGATCTTCAGAACTCGTTTGTTGTTTGACTACGCTAGCAAGTCGCTCTCTCTCCTGATAAGTCACCGGGTGCGAAAGGTAGCGACTCGCGATAGGGAGAACAATGAGGTAGACAAGGGCAATCAGTGGTAGATAGAAATTTCCTTTGAGGAAAGAGGCTTTATTCTCACGTCTTCTTCTACGACGACCGCCTCCCTCAGAAACATTTTCTTTAATCCCTGTCAGAAGGAGTAGGGTCAAGAAGGGAAGGAGAGCAACGAGATGAGTACCGTTGACAGGTTCTTTTGAGAAAATCAAGAGCCCCAAAGAAAGCAATAAGCCCAAACTAGCAGCAATTGATAGGGAATACTGCTTAGCTGGTTTTGACTGGAACAAACCAGAAAAGAGTAAAGTAAGGGAACCTAGCCCAATGGCAAGTAAGCCGTAGAAGGCTGTATTTTCAAGCAAATGCGCATTTGAAAAGAGGCTAAGAGTATTTACCGGATACAAGGTCTGGCTAATGGCATCCCCAAAACTACCTGTCCACACTGTATAGTAGCCTAAAGGATAGAATAAGAGTGAAAATCCCAGCGCTGACGCAAAGAACTGATATAGACCATGAACAAAGTGACCTTTGCCTAGATTAAAGCCGATGATGCCCAAGGCCAGTACAGCTGCAAACAAGGCGGTTGGGATTGGCGCAAGGAAGAAAGCGAGAGCAAGGCTCATCCCCACTCGTACAAATCCTTTGTCATCCTTTGGAAAAGCTAGATAATTTGTAACGATACTCAATGAATAAAATAGGAAAGGTAGGGCTAGCAAGAGAGCATAACCACCACCAAAAGCGAGGCCTGCTACAAGCAAGTATAAAATAAAGACAACTCGCTTCGCTTCCTTTTCTTGGCCGGCAAGAGTATCCGCAGCCTTAAAAAGAAAAACTCCTGCTCCAAACAAGGCCAACCACTCAACCAAAGCAAGCAGAATACTTCCTAGAGAAAGATAGGTTAGCAAGTAATAGAGCAATCCATTCGTTCCAAAGTAATCTGTATACATTTGACCGTTTTGATGCAAGGCCCAACCGGTATAGAGATCCTGAGTTTGTTGCGGACTGACTACACCAAAAATAATAGGCAGGGCAACCGAAATGGCTGTGGCCACTAAACTCCAAAGCAAAATACTAAAAAAGGGAATGGGAGCTCCTTCTCGTTTTTCTGGTACTGACCAGTCTTGGTAATGAGATTCTTCTTGTTTCTCATCTATTTTCCCGTATACGTTCATTCAATTTCTCCTCTAAGTTTATCTGTTTTAGTATATCAAAATCTTACAGGAATGTCAGCTTGGGATTGATATTTGCTGAATTTCTTATCCAAAATCGCAAAGCGTTCGATTTCACGAAAACGGTGAAATCGACTATTTCTATACTCTCTGATAAAATCATCATCTTCTAGATTAAGCATGGTTCTCTCCTTTACTTATCTATTCGTAAGAAGAAAAAAATAAGATCCAGCCTTGGGCTAGATCTTGATGGATAGTTAAAGCATAGGCGCAAACAACTGGACAATTTCCTTGATCAGGCTTTGATACCAGCTTGTTTTGATGGTGTGGGGATAAATTTCTTGAGAAACTTTAAAAATCTCTTCAAAGTCCCTTTCAATATCGATGATGGACTGCGTTCTATAAAGCAAGACGGCATTTTCATAGTGATGAAGCAAACTCCGATAGTCAAAATTAATCGTCCCCACAGTAGCTGCCTCTCCATCAACAAGCATTTGCTTGCTATGAAGGAAGCCCGGGCTGTACTCATAAATACGAACTCCTGCAGATAACAAATCTGGATAGGCTCCCCGAGTAACTAACTGAATAACCTTCTTATCTGGGATACAAGGAGTCACAATTCGCACATCTACCCCTCTCAGAGCCGCATTTTTGATACTTTCAGTTAGATCATAGTCAGCGATCAGATAGGGAGTCGTGATATAAACATAGTCTGTGGATTGATTGATAAGGTTTTGATAGACCGTTTTTCCAACCTGGGCTCGGTAGATGGGTTTTGGTCCACTACTATAGGGAATACAGAGCCCCATCCCATCTTTGGGTTGATTTTCGAGATGGTATTGGTCAAAGTCGCTAATTTCCCCACGGTTGATATACCAGGTTGACAAAAAGAGTCTAGTAAAAGCCTTAACCGCCGATCCATCCAGGCGAATACCGCTATCCTTCCAGTAACCAAAGCGTTCGATATGGTTGATATACTCATCGGCCAGATTGGCACCACCTGTATAGGCAATTTGACCATCGATAATCATGATTTTACGGTGGTCACGGTTGTTATAGGCAACAGTCAAACGTGGAATCACCTTGTTAAATTTATGAGCTTCAATCCCTCGACCACGAAGCTGGATGGTGTAATCTCCAGGTAAGGTTGCCATACAACCAATATCATCATAGAGGAGCTTCACTTCTACCCCTTGAGCCGCCTTTTCTTCCAAAATCTCCAAAATACTATTCCACATCAAACCTTCTTCGATGATATAGTATTCGAGAAAGATAAACTTCTCTGCTTTCTTGAGATCCTCTAGCATCTGATGCCACATGCTTTTACCAGATGCAAAAAATTGGGTATCCGTTCGATTATAGACATCTGCATTCGTGTCCATGCTGAGGAGAGATTTGATAACTCCGTAAGCCGACTTGTCTTGTTCTTTTAACTCCAAACGGAGAGCTCTGCTATTGTCCTCTCTATCAACCATTGATTGGAGCTGCTTTAGTTGCTTCAATTCTTTTTTAGATAAACGGCGTTCTCCAAACATGATATAGAGCAAGGGACCAAATACTGGCACAAAGGCTACTAACAGCCATGTCACCTTACTATCAGGATTCATAGACCGATTGACAATCGATACAATAGTCGCTAAACTCACTAAAATGACTAGGATAATCCAAACAATCGGTGCCATCTGCCCTAGATAGAGAAATAAACCAAAGACGATAAACAACTCTGCCAACATGATGGTAATACTGAAACCATATTTGGACATGAGTAGCTGCATTTTTCTAGCTGTCATACATCTCCTTCCTTTTCTAACATTCTCCTTAACTGCTTGATAAACTAATCTTTCTACTAGTATACCTCAGTTCAGGGGTAGATAGCAACCTTTTACCTTTTCTAAAGTTCCAGCCGTTCCGTGTTTAGATGATTATTACAATTTCAGAGCCAACATATTGACCGTCATACCAGCTGCAGTCCCCATAAGGTAGACGACATCTCCCTCCTTGATAAGTCCATGCTTCAAAGAATAAGCCAAGCCAAACGGTACAGAGACTGACACCATATTTCCATAGTCAGTGACGAGATTGAGGTACTGATCCTCGGCCACACCTAGTTTTTCCATGACCAGAGGAAGAGCACGACTTGCTTGGTGAGGAATGATATAGTCCACGTCTGCCAAGGCTAGCCGTGTTTTTTCTTGAAACTCTTCAAACATGACTGGGATCTTGCGAGCAGACAAGAGGAGGATTTTCTTCCCCTTCATGTCAAACATATAGTTGGTCTTAGTCGCTTCAGAGTACTCTTTTGGTTGAAAAGAAGTCAGACCTCCACGAATCTCCGTATCGTGAGCTCCTTCCGACCAAGTACGTTGGAGACTAGCAATGACCCCTTTTTCCTGATGACTTTTTTGGAAAATAAAGGCTGCCGCCCCATCACTAAAGAGTTCAAAACTTTCTTTTTGCTTGGGATTGAGCCCTAAACTACCAACCTCACTGGATACAATCAAGACACGACCGTATTCGCCCGCCTCAATCAAGTGGGACATAGTCGATAGAGCAGAAATAAAGCTGGTACAGGTCGTATTGATGTCCATTGCTGGAATTGAGAGTCCTTTTGCCACGCGCTCATGAATCAAGGCAGCCGTACAAGGAATAGGCTGAACACCAACTGCACTAGCTGATACAAGGCAATCGATATCTTTAATATCCAAATTTGCATGTTCAAGTGCACGGTGGATAGCTCCTTCTGCCAAGTCGAGTTGCGTTTCTTCATTTTCAACTACACGATAACGGGTTTGGTCTTTGAATTGGACGGTATGCTTTGGAAGGCAAATGCCATAACCTGCGATTTCTACATGTCTTTTTACTTCTGTCATTGTCTTTCTTCCTTTCATAAACGTTGGATACGTTTGAGTTTACGGCTAGTATCCCAGTGATAATCTGAAAATTGGATTTGAGGAACTATGAACTCTTTTTGCTGGGCCAAGAGATGAAACTGAACTAGAATAGCTGTCTCTACGTCCTCATCTCGTCGGCTTAGACAAACTTCCACTAATTTCTCGGAATGTTGCTTAACTTGGTAATCTCCTACATTCTCCACAAAGAGGATGCAACGCCTGATAAAGTCTGGATAGATCGTTACCTGTCCCCCATCCTGCCCTTCAAAGTAGAAGATATCGTCAGAGCGTCCTTCGACCTTGTCAATCCGTGTATAGTAGGAGCCACAGGGACAAGGCTCCGGATTTTCAACCAAGATATCATTGAGCTGGTAGCGATAAACAGGCTGACTGCTTCGCTTAAAGTCCGTAATCACTGGATAAAAACGGCGGTCATCCAGATACCGCTTTTCCACAAAGATAATGTCTTCGTTGAGATGCAGATTACCAACTGAGCAAGTGCAGGCTAGGAAACCTTCAGTTGCCTGATAAACTTGGTCAATGATGGACAGAGAAAAGGCCTCTGCGATGCGTTCCCTATCACTATCTTCCAAGATTTCCGCCACCGAAACGATTTTTTGTGGGTGAATAGCTAACTCTCCATCCTTGAGGCGCTTGCTCAATTCAATCAACATAGAGGCTGGCGCCACCACAATAGTTGGTTGGTAGCTATTGAGACGCTCTATATGCTCATCTGTATGTTTGAAAATATCAAAATACTCTAGACGAATGAGCGCCGTATTGATGGTCTGATAGAGTTCATTATCGGCTCTCAGGAAAAAGGCGATGCGGTGTCCAAAAAGCTGACCCTTGGGCAACATCTTTGCCAAGATAGCTCCCGCCCACATACTTCGCTCTTTCTCTGTTGTGATAAAGAGTCCCCGATGTCCAGATGTCCCTGAAGACAGACCGACTGCTACTTCGCCTTTAAGTTCACTGAAATCACGGGTTTTCTCACTTTCAATAGCTAAGGATAAGGCTTCTTCACGATCCACTCCTTGGGTGTTGAGTTCGTTGAAATGTTCCATCATAAAAGCTTTGTCCATATGGTCAAAGTCGCTAGGCACCCCATTTTTAAAGTAGGGAGACTCTCGCTTTAAAAAATCCATATAGTTGGATAATTGCTTTTTCTGATAGCTCTCTACAGCCTCTCGAGATTTGAAGTTATGAAGCCAACGAGTTTGGATAAAGGTTTTAAGAAAGGTTATTTTTTTCATATAAGATTGACTCTATCCTTTCTACAGGGTCATGACTAACAAGCACCTCAATACTGTCCTTTAAGACTTCCTCCAGAAACTCTGTCCCCTTGATATAGTCCACCTTGTTATCTTGAACCAAGGAAGGAATCAGATGCATCTGTTTGGTGTAAGGCAAAAGGTCAATTCCCCAACAAAGATCTGCTGCAATGAGGAGGTTAAAGTCTGGAAGATACAGACAGGCTTGCCCCCTAGCATGCCCGTCAACAGAAGCAACTAGGATACTGCCATCTCCAAAAAGATCACAAATCGGACGATAGGGAAAGGTTGAATCTTGCTGGTCAGCTCTGATAATGGTTAGATTTTTTTCAAAAGAAGTTGGTAGAAATTCCTTGAAAATCAGGTCTTTCAACTTGGGTTTTTGATAAACTTCATACACTTCTTTTGTCAGGATAAAGGTTGCATGAGGAAAGAAGCTAGCTCCTCCCAGATGATCTGGATGTAGGTGTGATAGAAGGACATAGTTAATTTCTTCTGGTTTGATTCCCTTCGCTTCTAGCAAATATGAAATCTGGTCCTTTTCCGTCATTTGAACAGGTGTTCCTAGACGATAAAAACCATAGCGAAGCTTCGTCTTAATATCATAGTGATAGCCAGTATCATATAGCAAATAGCCCTTGTCTCTGTGTTTAATCAGAAAGACACCAGCTGGAAAGGTCATCTTTTTATTCTTGACTCCCTTGAATAGCAAACCTGTATAGCTAGTACAGTAGCCTGCTGGGAAATAATCAATGCTTTCGATAATCTTGGACATATTGTTCAATCCCTTCCGAAATACTGATTTGAGGGCGATACCCCAAGTCTAGCTCCGCCTTGCTGATGTCCAGCGTCTGGCTATACCGCAGCAAATAATAGGTATAGCGTGTCAGAGCCGGCTCACCTTTAAGTTTCAAGGTCTGATAAAGAAACTCTAAACTACTGGCAATAACTGAAATAAGAGGAGCTGGCACTTTTCTGTATGTTATCGGATAGCCCAGTCCTCTCAGGGTTTCTTCTATCAAATCCTTAAAGGCTCTTGGTTCCCCATTGGTAATATTATAGACTTCGCCACTAGCTTGAGGAGCCTCTAGAGCCAAGCGAATTGCCAGAGCGACATTTTCCACACAGGTCATATCCATGAGCTGACGACCGTCCCCTATCAAGGGAATACCAATCTTCTGACTGAGTTTGAGAACTCGGGGCAAAATACTGGTATCCCCAATCCCAAAAAGCCCACGAGGTCGTAAGATAATGCTCGGAACATCGGGATAATCCTTAAACAGCTTCTCCGAAGCCAGCTTACTACGAATGTAGTTGTTCAGATTATTTTCCTGAGGCGCATCGCTTTCTTTGATAGCTAGCTGATCTCGAGGAGCAGCATAGATGCTCGGCGATGATACATAAACCAAACGCTGAATCCCCGCCTCCCGACAAGCATCCAGAACATACTTGGTTCCCAAGACATTTGTCTGGTAGAAGTCCTCCCAAGGTCCCCAAACGGTAGAAAGAGCACCCGCATGCACAACCATGTCCATCTCTTGACAAGCCTGAGCTAAGTCCTCTTGTTTGGTCAAATCTCCCTGAAAAAATGCCACAGTAGAAGTTTCTAAAGACTGACCCATCTTGCGATTGCGTCCAAAAGCGCGTA
This sequence comes from Streptococcus sp. BS35b, assembly GCF_000286475.1. NCBI lineage: Bacteria > Bacillati > Bacillota > Bacilli > Lactobacillales > Streptococcaceae > Streptococcus > Streptococcus sp. BS35b. The sequence goes on along the minus strand of NZ_ALKH01000002.1, from coordinate 190,078 downwards.
CCTGATAGCCCGACTGACTGAGCTCTTCAACAACATACTTACCTAGAAAGCCCGTAGCACCTGTTACCAATACTTTCTTCATTTTTTACTTCTCCTTGTCCCCTAAGAGTCTATGTATTTCGCTCTTCAGAATCTCTGTTGGCTGATAGATTTGAGCTGCGCGACTGAGTTTGTTCAAGTCTGACCAATCATCTCTATCCAACAACTCATCAAAAGCGCGTCCAATCGCTTCTGTATCCTCTCGTTTAGCAGTCAGGGCAATCCCTGCCTCTAAGCCACGAACCGCATAGTCATACTGATCATAGTCATGGGGGAGAATCAAGGCAGGCTTGCCATAGATGATACATTGGTAAAAAATGCCCGCACCGCCATGATGAATCACATAGTCCATCTGGGGAATGTATTCCTTATAGGGAAGATAAGATACCACAGAAACATTGTCCATGAGCTCCTCACATCGGAAGTCTTGTCCACCAAACCCCAGAGTCACAAAGAAGTGGCAATCTGGATGTACTTCTGCCAATTGTTGTGTCTGATAGAGGAGATTGTCTTTGGCCCATGCTAGCTGAGTGCCGCAGGATACAAGGATCTTCTTATAACCTGCATAAGGAGACAAATCGAGGGGATAATTTTCTGCCCTCTCAATCGAAGAGCCAAAAGGTCCCACCCAAAGATAGTGCTCTGGAAAACCACTTTTCAGCTCCAACTCTTTCATCCCAATTCCCAAGATGGAATAGGGTGAATAAATGGTTTCCTGATTCTTCTGATTGTAGAGTTTAAAATTGTAACGTTTCAATCGTTCTCTCAATAAAAAGCTTACGATTCGTTTCCCTAAACGAGTTCCTTTTCTTCCTAACCATTGCTGAGCAGATTGGAAAGATGTTTTTGGACTGCCCATTCCTCCAAAGAAACAAGGCGGTCCATCTGTCGTTTCAATGGCAAACTGTGTCGCCATTGTGGTTATCCAAGGAATATCCAACTGTTCCGCCACTAGTCCTCCAGAGAGGGTTATAAAGTCCGCAATCACAATATCAGGTCGATTTTCCTGCCACTCTTGCACTAATTGATCTGAAACCACATTGATCAAATCAAGACTAGCTGACAACTGTCGATAAGCAGAAATAAGGTTTAACTGCCCTTCATTGTTGGCTACACGCTCAAACTCATCTACACAATTTTCTAAAATGGGAATCACCCGGAAGCCCATCTCCTCTGCGACAGCTTTTCGTTGCGGTCCTGTAAATAATCGAATCTCATACAAGGGATCCTTCAACAAGGGTGCGAGTAAATTCAGGGTCGGGAAGAGATGCCCACTTAAGGGCACTACAACCACATCAATTTTGATTTTTCTCATATGTCTAGGATAGCAAATTTTTAAAAAAAGAACTACCAAAATGATAGTTCTTTCCAGCATTATTTAGCTTCTTTTTCACTTTATGAATCAGAAGAGTTCTTTGTATAGTGCAATAGTTTCTTCTAAGGTTGGCATAAATGGATTTCCAGGTGCACATGCATCAATCAAAGCATTCTTAGAAAGGTAGTCAAAGTCAAAGTCTTTTTCTTGGATACCGAGCTCAGTGAGTTTCTTCGGAATACCTACTGTTTCAGACAGTTTCTCAATTTCAGCAATAGCATAGTCAGCACATTCTTGGTCTGTTTTCCCTTCAACATGGAGTCCCAAGGCCTTGGCTACATTGCGGAAAGCTTCTGGCACACGCTTGGCATTTTCACGTTCTACAACTGGGAGAAGCATGGCACAGCAGACACCATGCGGCAAGTTATATACCGCACCGAGTTGGTGAGCCATAGAGTGAACATAGCCCAAGCCAGCATTGTTAAAGCTCATACCACCGAGGAAGATGGCATTGACCATCGCCTCACGCGCTTCAATATCGTGGCCATTTGCCACAGCACGAGGAAGATACTCCTTGATGAGTTCAATCGCTCCGATAGAGAGTTTCTTGGTCACATTATAAGCACCTGGTGTTACTAAAGCCTCGACAGCGTGAGTAAGAGCATCCATACCTGTCGCCGCTGTCAATCCTTTCGGTTTTGAAAGCATGAGTTCTGGATCATTGACAGAGATGAGGGCGAGGCTGTTCTTATCAACCATTACCATCTTGACCTTGCGTTCTTCGTCAGTAATGACATAGTTAATCGTAATTTCTGCAGAAGTTCCAGCTGTTGTATTGATCGCAACCACTGGCAATCCTTTTTTAGCAGACTTGTGGAGGCCTTCGTAATCCTGTGGTTTTCCGCCATTTGTGGCGATGATAGAGATACAGCTAGCTGCATCCTGAGGAGATCCTCCTCCAAGACTGATGATGAAGTCACATCCATGCTCTTTCAGGGCAGCCACTCCGTCTGTGACGTTCTTGCAAGTTGGATTTGGCTCCACATCGCTAAAGATCACATATTCGATCCCTTCAGCATCTAATGGTTTTAGGACCTTAGGTAAAATATCACTTCCTTCGATGAATTTGTCTGTCACCAAAAGGGCCTTCTTATACCCCAGTTCCTTGATATACGGACCTACTTCATTTACAACACCTTTACCAATAAGGTTAACTGATGGAACGTAAAATGTAGCCATATGCTTTTCCTCCTGCGCCTCTGCGCTATTTGATTATTTACCATAAGTATACGACCTTATAAGAAGTTTTACAAATATTTGTAAGCGTTTTAAGTAAAAAGTTAGTAAAGAACAGCCCGCCACTTTTTCAAGAAAAAAGCTCCAAAAAGATAACTTTCATCTCATTGGAACTTTTACTTAATCATTATTGCTTCGTTAAGACTACTCGGTCAGATGTCTCTCGGTCCATGTCATCGATAATCATTTGATTACCATTAACCGCGTAAATTTTAATATCATCTCCGATAATGACACGTTGATTTTCTGGCTCAAAGGTGACTTGCTTGATTTCCTTATCTCCATCTGGTTCAACCTCAGTCCATGTACCAGTTTTACCTGTTACAACAAGAGTGATCTGGTCGTTCTCATCTTTTCCAGTATAGGTACCATCAATATTAGTCGGTTGAGCTGCCGCAGCAGTGTCCTGGCTTAAGGACGCCTGTGGTTGACTAGCACTTGTAACAGTGCTAGAAGATGATTCTTGTTGAGTAGATGATTACTGAGCAGATGGCTGGGTAGATGCTTGTTCCTTAGGTCCACAAGCTGCTAGAAGACTAAGAATTGCTAAAGAAGCAATAGAAAGTATGAATGTTTTCGCTTTCATATCGATTTCCTTTCTTTTGTGCCAATGTATTTCTGAAATCGTTTGCGAGTTTTCCTATCCCCAGTATAGCAACTTAAGTCTAGAAGGTCAACTAATCTCATGATCTCCCACCAAACCCGCTCGTACTTCCGAGATAAAATAGAGAGAGCCCGTCACAAAAAGCAAGTCCTGATCATTGGCATTTTCTTCAAATTTGCTGATAAAATCACGATAAGAGTCAACCAGTTTATAACCAGAAACATCGCTTTCTTCTAGAGATCCTTGGTAGTCAAAGCCTGTTACCTTAAGTTCCACCTGAGGCAATTGCTCAGATAGATAGGCTAACATCCCTTGGTAATCCTTGCGTTTAAGGGCGCCAAAAAGGATTTGAACTTGATAACCTTGCTGGATTTTCCCTTGAATAAACTCAACTAAACGACTTAGAGCTGGAAGATTGTGAGCCCCATCTAGGTAGATTTGCGGGCGAATCCGTTCTAATCGACCTGCCCAATGTGTCTCCTTCAAAGCCCGTCTGACAGACTCTTCTTCGACTTTTTCCTCTCTTGACGCCATAAACAGAAGAAAAGCTTCTAAAGCCAAGGCGGCATTTTCTTGCTGATAAGCACCTTCCAACCCGATTTCAAGCTGGGAAAAACTTGCTAGGCTACTTGAAAAATTCCCAGCTTTCAAAGCGAAGTCTCGCCCAGCTTGATAAAGGTCTACGTCTAACTCTCTTGCTCTTTTTTGACAGACAAGCTCCGCTTCTGGAGCGAGCTTAGCAATGACCGCCTTCTTTCCAGCCTTGAAAATACCAGCTTTCTGCTCGGCTATTTCCTCCAGACTATCGCCTAAGGTCTCCTGATGATCTAACCCAATGGAAGTAATAACTGCAATCTCGCCTGTTACGACATTAGTGGTGTCAAGCAGACCACCAATCCCCACCTCTAGCAGGACTAGATCCACTCCCTGCTCTTTAAAGTAAAGCAGAGCAATCAAGGTCAACAACTCAAAGAAAGACAATTGATCATGTGTTTCTAAGAGAGTTTTTTCCATCTCCTTGACTTGGTTAGCCATACGGACAAAGTCTTCATCTGCGATTGGTTGTCCATTGATACAGATTCGATCATGGATACTGATGATATGAGGAGAGGTAAAGGTACCAACTTTTTTTCCATGAGCTACAAACAACTCCCTCATAAAGGCAATAGTTGACCCCTTACCGTTAGTCCCTGTTACGTGGATAATCGGATAAGTCTTCTCAGGATTCCCCAGCAAATCCACAGCTCGCTGCATTCGTCCAAGACCAGATCTAAAGTTTAAACCAATCCGACTATGAAGCCATTCTTCTACTTCAAACATACATATCTCCTTAACAAAAGTCCAATCAACTACAGCATAAAAGTATGATTACAAATAAAAAACGAGGTCGGGACTAAAATCCCGACCTCTTACCTGGTTAGCTAATCACTAGCTACTATGAATTTCAACGTGGACTAAAGACGTCCACCGAACGTTCCTGCATTTCTAATTTCTGGCGCAGGGCTAAAAACGTCCCCCGGACGTTTTTACTCCTCCATAAAGCTGTTGAAGACTTCTTCAATCATGTTCCATTCGTCTTCTGAGTCTTCTGGGATTGGTTGTAATTCGCCTTCTGTTCCATCTTCATTTTCAATGAATGAGTAAGCTTGGATTTCAACTTCACCATTCTCATCTTCTTCTGCGTTAACTGGCACTAGCAGAACATAGTTTTTACCAAATTCTTCTTTTCCGTCGATGGTCAAAAGAATTTCAAACAAGGTTTCATTTCCTTGCTCGTCTACTAGTGTAATCAATTCACGTTCTTCGTGGTCATGGTTGTGATCGTGTGACATAGTTTCTCCTCTGTCTTAAAATTTTCTATCTAAATAATTTTGCAAAATCAGCTGAGCAGCCAACTTATCAATAACTTTCTTGCGTTTGTTACGGCTGATATCTGCTTGTTCAATCAACATACGTTCCGCAGCGACCGTTGTCAAGCGTTCATCTTGATAGTCTACTGGTAAACCAAAGAGTTCTTCTAGCTTGGCACCATAGGCTTGACTGGCTTCTACTCGCGGACCGCTGGTATTGTTCATGTTCTTTGGTAAACCTACTACAAAGCGTTCTACCTTATAGCTGTCAACCAATTCCTTGATACGGTCAAAACCAAACTGGCCTTGATCCTCATTGATTTGGATGATTTCAAGTCCCTGAGCGGTGAAGCCTAGTGGGTCGCTAATAGCCACCCCTACTGTTTTTGAACCGACGTCCAATCCCATAATTCTCATAGATTATAGATCGACTCCTTGTCCTTTAAGGTAGTAGCGTACCAATTCTTCAACAATTTCATCGCGCTCATACTTACGGATTTGATTTCGTGCATTGTTGTAACGAGGAACATAGGCAGGGTCTCCACTCAATACATAACCGACGATTTGATTTATCGGATTATAACCCTTTTCATTCAAAGAAGCATAAACATCTGTCAATGTTTCGCTAATTTCTTTCTTATTGGAATCATCCAATTTAAACCGTACAGTTTCTTCAGTAAATCCCATTCTAACACCCTCTTTCCTTAGAATAGTACTATTATAGCACATTCCCTGACGTTCTACAAATAAGTCAGTCTATTAATTTGGATTTTCTATTGTTCTGTCGCCCCATTTGCCACTCTGTCTGCAATATATTGGCTAGGTTCGTTTTTTAAGAGATTTTCAAGACCGATATTTTTTAAATATTCGATCTGAGATGCCTTTTTGACATCCAATACTTGAAAATCATAAGTCGTTGTTGTCTGGATTTCGGTCTCGCTGAGTAGCTTGGTTTCCAGTGTAAATCCTGCTAGTTTGCGTGCCTCTTGGATGGTCTCATCCTTCTCTTCAGCTTCTTGAAGCGCTTTTTGCGTCTCCTCTAGGCCATTTTCAGAGATAAAGTTCTTGAGTTCATCCCCGACAGGTCGTTTTTGCTGAATGGTCAAGGTCAAAAATTGATTGCCTTTATAGGTAATAGTCTGAATCTGCTGCGTTCCATTTTCTGACTTCGGCATCAACAAGGTCTTGGTGACAACCGTATTCTTTTCGGCATTGTCCAAAACGGGAAGGTTTGATTGGATGGGGTCAGATGCTGTTGTGGAAGCAGCAGGGGTTTCCTTTTTTTGCCCACATCCCGCAAGCAAAAAGAGAATAGCAAAACTAGCAATTAGTAACTTTTTCATAATTCCTCACATGATTTCAAAACAAAAGAGCAAACAAGGCCAGGAGTCACTCCCAGCCTTGATGTTTTATAGAGCTGCACGTAGACGTGCTTCTGCATTTTCTACATTACGGACAGAGCGTGGCAAGAAGGCACGGATATCATCTTCTTTATAGCCGACTTGCAGGCGCTTCTCGTCAACGAGAATCGGACTCTTTAAGATCCGTGGTGTTTCCATGATTAAGTTGAGCACTTCATTGACACTCAAATCCTCGATGTCAACTCCAAGTGCCTTAGCGTAGCGGTTTTTTGACGAAACGATACTGGCAATTCCATTATCTGTTTTCGTGAGAATATCTAATAACTCTTCTCTTGTAATTCCTTCTTTACCGAGATTTTGTTCTTTATAACTTAACTGGTGGGCATTGAGCCAGGTTTTCGCTTTTTTACAGCTAGTACAACTTGAGACTGTATAAATTTTGATCATGTACCTACCCCTTTCGCTACATGTTACTATCAGTTTAGTCTATTATACCATAAAAAACATCCGACTTGCGACCTATTTTTAAAAAAATTTAATTTTTTTAGCGATTTTCGAACTTTTTTCTTGACAAATTCAATTTATAACCAACTTCTAAATTTTTTGATATAGATTCGTTTCACAATTGTAACACTTATCATATAAAGAATAATTATCAAAAGCAAAAAGAGGAAATAAATGGGTTCCAAAGGGGTTAAATGAAGCAGGCTAGCAATTGAAGAGTAGGGAAGGAAGGTCACAAAACTAGCTGCTAGCAAGGTTGTTCCAAGAACCAACCATGACGGACGACTTTGTAAGAAAGGAAGTTTTGCTGAACGAAGCATATGGATGATCATGGTTTGGGACCACATGGATTCAATGAACCAACCTGTCTGGAATAGGATAATAAAGGCCGTTGTAGACTCTGATCCGTGAACATAGGCTTGACCTGTCGCCATTGGGGCAATGACAAAATAGAGCAAGATAAAGGTCAAAATATCAAAGACAGAAGAAATCGGACCCATCCAAATCATAAAGCGAGTAATGGACTGAGCTTCCCACTTATGAGGATGCTTCAAAAAGTCTTCATCCACATTATCAAATGGCAAGGCGATACAAGAAAGATCGTAAACTAGGTTTAACACAATCAAGTGAATCGGAGCCATAGGAAGGAAAGGTAAAAAGATACCTGACACTAAGAGTGAAAGAATATTCCCGAAATTAGAGCTGACCGTCATCTTGATATATTTGGTCATGTTGGCATAGACTTTGCGCCCTTCGACCAGACCTTTTTCAAGCACCATCAAATCTTTATCTAGCAAAATGACATCAGCTGTCTCTTTGGCAATATCTACTGCCGTGTCAACAGAAATCCCCACATCTGCTACTTTCATAGAAGGGGCATCATTGATTCCATCCCCCATATAGCCAACACAATGTCCATTAGATTTGATTTGTAAAATAATTCGTGCTTTTTGATCTGGAGAGAGTTTAGCAAAGACGGTCACATGTTCGACTGCTTGGGCCAACTCTTCGTCCGTCATGGCGTCAATATCAGAGCCTAACAAGATTTGATCAACATCTAAACCAACTTTTTCGCATACTGCTTGGGTTACCTTCTCATTATCCCCAGTCAAAATCTTGGTTTGAACACCATACTCTAATAGAGCTTGGATAGCAGGGGCTGCAGATGGTTTTGGTGGATCTAGGAAGGCAAGATATCCTGTTAGAATCATCTCCTTTTCATCTTCAACAGAGTAAGCAAAACCTTCTTTGAGGCCTGTTTTATAGGCGACTCCTAAGACTCGCAAGCCCTGTTGATTGAGTTGGTCCACTTCTTTTAAGATTTCCACTCGGATATCATCCGTCAGAGGGCTAATCTGATCTTGATATTCCACATGGGTTGAAATCGCAAGCATTTCCTCTAGGGCACCCTTGGTTACCAAACTAACAACTTCGTTCTCATCCTTGACGATGACACTCATCCGTCTGCGTTCAAAATCAAAGGGCAATTCATCTATTTTTTGAAAGGTTTGATCTAGATTTTGCAAGAGTGCGTGTTCTTTGGCTTCTTTTTCCGTACGTTTAATGATCGCTCTGTCCATTAAATTTTTCAAACCAGTTTGAAAATAGGAATTGAGATAGGCACGTCTCAACACAGATAAATCCAAATCTCCATGTATATCCAAAGGATATTCAAGGACAATTTCGTCTTGGGTAAGGGTTCCAGTTTTATCCGTACACAGGATATCAATAGCACCTAGATCTTGTATGGCATTGAGTTTTTTGATGACGACTTTTTCCTTGGCCATGATAATGGAGCCTTTTGCTAGACTGGCCGTGATGATCATGGGAAGCATCTCAGGTGTAAGCCCGACACCCACGCTCAAAGCAAATACGCCAGCCTCTAACCAATCTCCATCCGTCAAACCATTGGAAAGAAATACGATGGGAACCATGACCAACATCAAACGGATTAAGAGCCAGGAGATACTGTTCATATCCCGTTCGAAAGAGGTGGGCTCGTCATAAGTATTGAGAGTCTGCTCTATTTCCCCCATCATGGTGTCATCACCAACTGCTAGAATCAGAGCCTTGGCGCTTCCTGATATCACGTTGGTTCCCATGAAGGCGAGTGCTTCTGCTTCTAGCAGACTATCAAAATTTGACTGACTCATTTTTGACAAAGCCAATTTTTCAACCGAATCACTTTCGCCCGTCAAACCAGACTGTTGAACAAAGAAATCACGTGATTCAATCAAAAGGAGGTCTGCCGGAATCATATCCCCAGCACTTAATTTGACTATATCTCCAACGACCAAATCCTCAATCGCGATCTCTAAACTCTGGCCTTCGCGAATAACTGTGGCTGTGTTCACAATCATTTTTGAAAGATTGGTCGCAGCTTTGTCGCTTCGCAATTCTTGGACAAATCGAATGCCACCAGAAATGAGGACTAGGACAACGATGATGATAGAGGTCGTCGGATCTTCTTGCCCAGGCTTCGCCAACCAGACGTTTGTCACCATGGAGATCATAGCGATGACCAGGAGGATGATTGTAAATGGATTGATAATAGATTCGTAAATTTTTTTGAGGATACTGTCTTCCTGACCCTTGGTGATGGTGTTTTCACCATATAAATCACGATTCTTTTCTATCTGTTCCTCAGTCAAGCCTGTTAGACTTGTCTTATAAAAAGATAGAGTTTCGTTTAAAGGTGTATGAATAGCTGCTGCTAATCTTTCTTTTGTAGTTTTCATTGGTTTCTCCTATCTGTATGAATGATGTGTTTCATACACAGAGACCAATCACTTTATAAGGGCAGAACGACACAAATCAGCGATTGGCTGTGTATGTGCGGTTCTGGATGATCGTCAATTTGCATCGTCTGTCTCCTTTCCCTGTTCTAAAACAGTAGAAAATCCTGCCATTTTATGGCAGGATTAAAAAACTAATTATCTGTTTTTCGTTCAAGCTTTAACTCCATAGGGCAATGAAATGAGCTTAGTTTTGGCCTTCGCGACCAGGACTGTTGACCAACGAGTAGTGTCTCCACTGCTTTGCGGTAGTCATCCGTATCCCTATGGTAGCCTCACCTACCGTTTTCGTCTATCAGTATAAACCTTTAAAATATAAAAGTCAACGATTTATCTCATTTTTTAGATAACAATCAATTCTTTTGGAGCAAGTGTCAATAACTCACAACCGTTATCTGTAATCAGGATATCATCTTCAATACGAACCCCGTATTTACCTTCAATATAAATGCCCGGTTCATCAGTCAAGACCATACCAGATTTAATGGCTTCTTTGGAAGTTTGGCTAAAGTAGGGTTCTTCGTGGATGTCCAGTCCGATACCGTGTCCGATACCATGTGTAAAGTATTCTCCATAGCCTGCTTCCACAATGATATCACGAGGGATTTTGTCAAAGTCACGGAAACCTAGACCTGCCTTGACTTGGTCAATCAGAGCTTGGTTGGCTTTCAAAACTGTGTTGTAGATTTCTGCTTGCCCGTCACTGACATGACCTAGATAAATGGTCCGTGTCATATCGCTGACATAGTGATCGTAGAGACAGCCGAAGTCCATGGTAATTGCTTCTCCTAGCTCTACTGGTTTGTGCATTGGATGGGCATGGGGTTTGGAAGAGTTGATACCACTTGCTAAAATGGTATCAAAAGACAAACCTGCCGCTCCTAACTCACGCATGCGAAAGTCAAGGAAGTTGGCAATCTCAATTTCAGTCTTTCCTGGTTTGATAAAGTCAAGTGCATCGCGGAAAGCTTGGTCTGAGATAGAACAAGCCTTGCGAATAGTCGCAATCTCCTTCTCATCCTTAATCATACGAAGCGCTTCAACAAACTGAGCCTGTGGAACTAGTTCCAAATCTTCAAAAGCAGTTTGCATACGGTGGTAATAAGAGACCGAAATCTCGTCCTCAAAACCGATATGAGACAAGCCCATATCCTTAACAATGCCTGCAATAACAGCCAACTCATCGCGGTCAGCCACAATCTCAAAACCCGTTACTTCTTGCCTAGCTGCAATGATATAGCGAGAGTCTGTCACCAAGACCTGACGGTCACGGCTGATAAAGACTGTTCCATTTGAACCCCAAAAACCAGTCAAATAATAGACGTTTTTAAGGTTGTTGATGATGATACCATCTAGTTCTTTTTCTTGCATTTTAGCTAGAAATGCTTGCACACGTTTATTCATGATGTAACTTTCCTTTCAAATAGTGTCCTGTGTAGCTGGCTTCATTGGCCGCTACTTCTTCTGGAGTTCCTGTTGCGATGATGGTTCCACCACCGACACCGCCCTCAGGTCCCAAATCGATGATATGGTCTGCCGTCTTGATAACATCTAGATTGTGCTCGATGACGAGGACTGTATTTCCATCGTCAACAAAGCGAGCCAGGACTTTAAGCAAGCGAGCGATATCCTCAGTATGAAGCCCGGTCGTTGGCTCATCCAGAATGTAGAATGACTTACCTGTTGAACGTTTGTGGAGTTCACTAGCCAGCTTCATACGCTGGGCTTCTCCACCTGAAAGGGTGGTAGCTGGTTGTCCTAACGTTACATAGCCCAGCCCTACATCCTTGATGGTCTGGAGTTTACGTTGTACTTTCGGAATGTGTTGGAAAAATTCCACGGCATCGTTGACAGTCATGTCCAAGACCTGCGAGATATTCTTTTCCTTATAGTGGACTTCTAGGGTTTCGCTGTTGTAGCGAGTCCCGTGGCAGACTTCACAAGCCACGTAAACATCTGGCAAGAAGTGCATCTCGATCTTGATAATCCCGTCACCTGAGCAGGCTTCGCAACGACCACCCTTGACGTTGAAACTGAAACGGCCCTTCTTGTAGCCTCGTATCTTAGCTTCATTTGTCTGGGCAAAGAGGTCACGTATATCGTCAAAAACTCCCGTATAGGTAGCTGGGTTGGACCTCGGCGTCCGTCCGATAGGGCTCTGGTCAATGTCGATCAAGCGGTCTACATGTTCAATCCCTGTGATGGTTTTGAATTTACCAGGCTTGTCTGAATTACGGTTGAGTTTTTGAGCAATAGCTTTTTTGAGGATGCTGTTAATCAAGGTCGACTTCCCTGAACCTGACACCCCTGTCACCGCGATGAATTTTCCTAGCGGGAAGCGAGCAGTGATATTTTGCAAGTTGTTCTCACGCGCTCCCGTCACCTCGATAAAACGACCATTTCCGGAGCGGCGCTCTGCTGGCACTGGAATGGCACGTTTCCCTGACAAATACTGGCCTGTGATAGACTTGCTGTTGCGAGCCACCTGCTTGGGTGTTCCTGCAGCGACAATCTCTCCACCAAAAACACCGGCACCCGGACCAACGTCAATCAGATAATCCGCCTCGCGCATGGTATCTTCGTCATGTTCTACCACGATGAGAGTATTGCCCAAGTCACGCATCTTTTTCAGACTAGCAATCAGGCGGTCATTATCCCTCTGGTGAAGACCGATTGAAGGCTCATCTAGGATATAGAGGACACCTGATAGATTGGACCCAATCTGAGTCGCCAAGCGAATTCGCTGACTCTCCCCACCTGAAAGGGTTCCTGCCGAACGCGACAGAGTCAGATAGTTGAGTCCCACATTATTGAGGAAGGTCAAGCGATCCTTGATTTCCTTGAGAATAGGACGGGCAATGATGGCTTCATTTTCAGACAAGGTCAGCTGGCTCACCAAAGCCAAGTGGTCTGCGATAGACAGGTCTGAGATTTCACCGATATGTGGTCCTTGCTCCCCACCCACACGGACAGACAAGGCCTGGTCATTGAGACGGTAGCCATGGCAAGTTCCGCAGGTTAGTTCATTCATGTAGAGACGCATTTGGGTGCGTGTGTAATCACTGTTAGTCTCATGGTAACGACGCTTGATATTATTGACAACCCCCTCAAAAGGAATGTCAATATCGCGCACACCGCCAAATTCATTTTCATAGTGAAAATGGAATTCCTTGCCATCCGAGCCGTAGAGAATCAAGTTCTTATCTTCTTCTGACAAGTCCTCAAAGGGTTTATCCATATCCACTCCAAAGGCTGTCATAGCTTGTTCTAGCATGTTTGGATAGTAGTTGGATGAGATAGGATTCCAAGGTGCCAAGGCTCCCTCACGCAAAGTTTTACTGGTATCAGGAACCACCAAGTCAACATCCACCTCCAGCTTGATGCCCAAACCGTCACACTCACTACAAGAGCCAAAAGGAGCATTGAAGGAGAAGAGACGAGGCTCTAGCTCTGGTACGGTAAAACCACAAACCGGGCAGGCATAGTGCTCAGAAAAGAGCAACTCAGAATCGTCCATGGTATCAATAATCACATAGCCTTCTGCGATAAGAAGGGCAGCCTCGATTGAGTCAAAGAGACGGCTACGGATGCCCTCCTTGATGACAATGCGGTCTACCACAACATCGATATTGTGTTGCTTGCTCTTAGACAGCTCTGGCACTTCGGTCACATCATAGACCTCCCCATCCACTCGGACGCGGACATAACCGTCTTTCTGAACCTTTTCAACGACACTCTTATGTTGCCCTTTTTTCTTACGAATGACAGGAGCTAAAATTTGCAGGCGCTGGCGTTCTGGCAACTCCAAAACCTTATCCACGATTTGCTCTACAGAAGAAGCCTTGATAGCCCCATGCCCGTTAATACAGTAAGGCGTCCCTACTCGTGCGTAGAGGAGACGCAGATAATCATTGATTTCAGTCGTCGTTCCAACGGTCGAACGAGGGTTTTTGCTGGTGGTTTTCTGGTCGATGGAAATAGCCGGGCTGAGGCCATCAATGGCATCCACATCAGGTTTCTCCATATTTCCCAAGAATTGTCGAGCGTAGGCTGACAAACTCTCTACATAGCGACGTTGTCCCTCCGCATAGAGGGTATCAAAGGCCAGACTGGATTTCCCAGACCCTGACAAACCAGTCACAACAACCAGCTTGTCTCGCGGAATCTCCACATCAATATTTTTTAAGTTATGGGCACGTGCCCCATGAATCACAATTTTATCTTGCATCTTTGTTCTTTCTAGTCCATTATTGCTTTCCATTATACCAAAAAATGTGAAATTCTATTACCCAAAAAGCTGTTTTTATAGTATAATAGTACGGTGCAGAAAATGAATCACTGAATAGTAGGAAAGGATAGGGGATATGAAACAAGTTTTTCTCTCAACAACAACTGAATTTAAAGAGATCGACACGCTTGAACCGGGTACTTGGATCAACCTCGTTAATCCTACACAAAATGAATCGTTAGAAATCGCTAACGCCTTCGACATTGACATTGCCGACCTTCGAGCACCGCTCGATGCGGAAGAAATGTCTCGTATTACCATTGAAGATGAGTATACTTTGATCATCGTGGACGTTCCCATCACAGAGGAAAGAAACAATCGTACCTACTACGTTACGATTCCGCTGGGGATTATCATCACAGAGGAAACCATTATCACCACCTGCTTGGAATCCCTCCCCGTTCTCGATGTCTTTATCAACCGTAGACTGCGCAACTTTTACACCTTCATGCGTTCACGCTTTATCTTCCAGATTCTCTACCGCAACGCCGAACTTTACCTTACGGCCCTCCGTTCGATTGACCGTAAGAGTGAACAGATCGAAAGTCAACTTCACAAGTCCACTCGAAACGAAGAGCTGATCGAGCTCATGGAATTGGAAAAGACCATCGTCTATTTCAAGGCCTCACTTAAGACGAACGAGCGCGTGATTAAGAAATTGACCAGCGCAACCAGCAATATCAAGAAATACCTAGAAGACGAAGACCTACTCGAAGACACCCTGATTGAAACCCAACAGGCCATCGAGATGGCAGATATCTATGGGAACGTCCTTCACTCTATGACAGAGACCTTTGCCTCTATCATTTCCAACAACCAGAATAACATCATGAAAACTCTGGCTCTCGTGACCATTGTCATGTCTGTCCCAACCATGATCTTCTCAGCCTACGGGATGAACTTCAAGGATAATGAAATCCCTCTAAACGGTGAACCACATGCCTTCTGGTTAATCGTCTTTATCGCCTTTGCTATGAGTGTCTCGCTCACTCTCTATCTCATCCATAAAAAATGGTTCTAAGAGGAATCCCTATGTCTCAGATTGATTTACAAAAACTAACCAAGAAAAACCAAGAGTTTATCCACATCGCTACCCAACAATTCATCAAAGATGGTAAAACAGACGCTGAAATCAAGGCTGTCTTTGAGGAAGTCATTCCTAAAATCCTTGAAGAACAAGCCAAAGGAACGACCGCTCGTTCCCTCTATGGAGCTCCAACCCACTGGGCTCACAGCTTCACTGCCAAGGAGCAATATGAAAAAGAGCATCCAAAAGAAAATGACGATCCAAAACTCATGATTATGGACTCAGCCCTTTTCATCACCAGCCTCTTTGCATTGATTAGCGCCCTGACTACCTTCTTCTCTACAGATCAGGCTATTGGTTATGGGTTGATTACCCTCTTGTTGGTTGGACTTGTAGGAGGACTTGCCTTCTACTTGATGTACTACTTTGTCTACCAGTACTATGGACCAGACACAGACCGTAGCCAACGTCCTCCATTCTGGAAATCAATCCTCGTCATCCTAGCTGCTATGGTTCTCTGGTTGGCTGTCTTCTTTGCAACAAGCTTCCTACCAGCCAGCCTCAATCCAGTCCTTGCTCCATTGCCTTTGGCTATCCTGGGAGCTGCCCTTCTCGCCCTTCGCTTCTATCTCAAGAAACGTTTCAACATCCGAAGTGCAAGCGCGGGCCCATCACGTTATTAAGAGATCGATAAAAGCAACTGCACCAGCGGTTGCTTTTTTCTTGCTTTCTTGAGATCCAATAGCACTTCTGAGTCTCATTCTTGTAGTTTTCTCTCACCTTTTGTGATAAAATAGGCTCAATCTATTTCTAGGAGGATGAGATATGGTTTCTACTATTGGTATTGTTAGTTTGTCTAGTGGTGTTATCGGAGAGGATTTTGTCAAACACGAAGTCGATTTGGGTCTCCAACGTCTCAAGGACTTGGGACTCAATCCTATCTTTTTGCCCCATTCGCTAAAAGGTTTAGACTTTATCAAGAACCATCCTAAAGCGCGTGCAGAGGATTTGATGCAGGCCTTTTCGGACGATAGCATTGACATGATCCTCTGCGCCATCGGTGGGGATGATACCTATCGCTTGCTACCTTATCTTTTTGAAAACGACCAACTCCAAAAGGTTATTAAACCAAAGATTTTTCTTGGCTTCTCGGATACCACTATGAACCACCTTATGTTGCATAAACTAGGAATCAAGACTTTTTATGGGCAATCCTTTCTAGCAGACATTTGTGAGTTGGACAAGGAAATGTTATCCTATAGCCTCCACTACTTTAAAGAATTGATCGATACTGGGAGAATCTCAGAAATCCGCCCTAGCGACCTTTGGTATGAGGAACGGACTGACTTTAGTCCCAATGCTCTGGGAACAGCTCGTATCAGCCATGTAAATACAGGTTTTGATTTGTTACAAGGAAATGCCCAATTCGAGGGAAAAATCCTCGGTGGTTGCATCGAGTCCCTCTATGATATCTTTGACAATTCTCGATATGCAGATAGTAGAGAACTCTGCCAAAAGTATAAACTCTTCCCTGACTTATCTGACTGGGAAGGAAAGATCCTCTTGCTAGAAACAAGCGAAGAAAAGCCTGATCCGGAGAACTTCAAAAAAATGTTGCTGACTCTGAAAGAAACTGGAGTATTTGAGGTAATCAGTGGACTCTTGGTCGGAAAGCCAATGGATGAAACCTTCTATGACGACTATAAGGAAGCACTATTGGATATCATTGATAACAATATCCCGATTGTCTATAATCTAAATGTCGGCCACGCAACGCCAAGAGCCATTGTTCCCTTTGGCGTCCATGCTTATGTAGATGCACAGGAGCAAGTCATTTGCTTTGACTATAACAAAAAATAAACAATTTCTCCATTTTTGTGCTTTGGTATTGATTTTCGTTACAATTTGTGTCTGAATTTATTGCATTTTGCTTATTTCTATGATATCTTTTTAAAGGAGGTGTATATGACTAAACAAAAAATAAATCAAATTGTCGGTTCAATTGGAGCCTTTATCGGGATTGTTGTATTTATCGCCTACATCCCACAAATTTTTGCCAATTTACAAGGCAACAAAGCTCAACCATTCCAGCCTTTATCCGCAGCAGTATCTTGTTTAATTTGGGTTATTTACGGATGGACAAAAGAGCCTAAGAAGGATTGGATACTAATTATTCCAAACTCAGCTGGCGTTGTCTTAGGTGGACTGACATTTCTTACTGCACTATAAAAGTTACTAGCATATAATCAAAAAGCTGAGAGGAGTTTCTCAGCTTTTTTCTACATTCTCAGATAATTAGATGCCTGCACTCACTAATTTCCGTTTTTCCACTCACAATCATTCTCATGGTCATCAACCAGACCTGCAGCCTGAAGAAAAGATAAAACGGCAACTGGGCCTGTGAACTTGAAACCTCGTTTTTTTAGATCTTTGGCTAATTTTTCAGATAAGGCTGTTTTAGCAGGTGCTAGGTGATAGTCAGGAACATCATTCACGATAGTTTTTCCCTCAACAAAAGACCAGAGGTAGGTATCAAAAGAGCCGTAGTTTTTCTGGACTTGTAAAAATGCTTGGGCGTTGGCACGCGTAGCAAAAATCTTGGACCGATTTCGGATGATGGCTGGATTATCTAACAGGGCTTCCAACTCCCCATCTGTTATTTCCGCGACCGCCTGAATTTGATAGCCATGAAATACTTCTCGGAAAGCCTGGCGTTTGTTTAGTACCGTTTCCCAAGACAGACCAGCCTGATAAGTCTCCATACAGAGCAGTTCAAAAAGAGCGCGATCATCATGAAGGGGCTGTCCCCACTCCTGGTCGTGGTAGGCGATGTAGAGCGGATTGGTCATCTTGACCCACGAACAACGTTTTGGCATACTATTCTCCTATTTGACCAACATTTTAAGGGCCGACTTGATATAGTTCTCAGCTGTATCCGAAGTCCCTTCAAAGAATTTCTTGATCTTCTTGAGTTCAGTTGCCTTGTAGCCCAATGCCAACATGGCTTCCATAGCTTCTTCCAGTTCTTGGTTTTCAGCGCTGGTTTGCACTGAGACTTTGGCAGGAAGGTCATCACTAGCCACGACTACCTTGCCTTCCAAGTCCAGCACCATCTGTTGGGCTGTTTTCTTGCCAATTTTGGGGAACTTGGTCAAGTAGGTGATGTTCTTAGTCTCGATGGCTTGAACCAAGCCAGCATTGTCATCGGCAGCGATAATAGCCAAAGCTGATACAGGACCAATCCCAGAGACCGAGATTAGACTAAGAAAAAGTTTTTTCTCATCTTCTGAGCGAAAGCCGTAAAGCAGATGAGCATCCTCACGGACAACTTGGTGCACATAAATTTGAGTTTCTTGATTGACCTGACCTGAGTAAGCATAGGGATTGGCTACATGCAGGATATAACCGATACCATTCGTCTCTAGGACAATGTATTTAGCAGTGATTTTGGTAATGATTCCTTTTAAATATTCGTACATAGTTTTTCTCCATTATTTTGCCTATCTAGTATACCATATTTCCCCAAGACAGACTGCAACAAAAGGTGCAACCTCTGGTTGACAAATAGTACAGGAGATTGTATTCTCATTATAAGTAAAAATTGTTAGGATAGAGGTAGAAAAAGGAGGATAGAATCATGAAACTCGCAGAAAAACTATTTGAGCTCCGAAAGGAAAAGGGTTGGTCCCAGGAAAAGCTAGCTGAACAAATCAATGTTTCTCGGCAAAGCATCTCAAAATGGGAGTCTGGACAAGTCCTTCCTGAAATCGAAAAAATCATTGAATTAAGCAAGATTTTTCAAGTGACAACTGACTATCTGCTACTGGATGAAAACTCTGAAAAAGATTCCACAGCAGTAATTTTTGAGGAAGACAAGGACAAATACTATAAGGAGGTTAAATCCTTTGGTCTTTGGCAAGTGATTTATATTTTCGTCTTAGCTCTGGCTATCTATCTCTTTTTAGCTGGTTCTAGTTTTCCAGCCGAGTTCACCGCCTGGATTTGGCTGACCTTCGTTCTTTTGATTGCTTCAGCGATTGCTATCAGCAAGACTCTCAAAACCAAACAACGTTATCTTGATAAAGTGATTGGTCTTGAGAATCCCTCAAACCAAGACGACTCTATGAAACCTTGAGTCAATTGAATCATATTTCTCATTACTTTTTCTTGTCAAGCAAGTGTAAACCTCATGGCAAGTTGCCATGTCCATTCAAAATTCCCACCATAGAAAAGCTAAAAAGCCTTGTTCAAAAGGAACAAAGGCTTTTTGTGTTCTTAATATTTCCCCAACTCACGAAGACTCGTATGATTTTCCTGAATACGTCGGAACATCTTTTCCATATCCGACTTGGTAAAATGCACCAAAACCGGACGTCCGTGTGGACAGTTATAGGGATTGTCACATTGAGAAAGCTGATAAAGGAGCTGTCTGGCTGAGTGATCATCGATGCGATGGTTGGCCTTGATAGACCGCTTGCAGGACATCATGATAGCCAGCTCTGCTCGGTATTTCTTGATCGAAACTTCCTTGGTCAAAAGGAGCATGTCACACATTTCATAGATGCCAGACTCGATTTCTTCCTCTACCATCCAAATAGGATGCTCACGCAGGATAAATTGATTTTCTCCGTACTCTGCTAGAAAGACGCCTACTTCCTCTAAAAGT
This sequence comes from Streptococcus sp. BS35b, assembly GCF_000286475.1. NCBI lineage: Bacteria > Bacillati > Bacillota > Bacilli > Lactobacillales > Streptococcaceae > Streptococcus > Streptococcus sp. BS35b. The sequence goes on along the minus strand of NZ_ALKH01000002.1, from coordinate 170,333 downwards.
GCCATTCTTTCCTTGAGACGAAGAGCATCATCTGCAGGAAATTCAAAGATGTAGGGCACTAGGAGTTGCTGCTGGCTCTGGTCAACATTGCCGATGCTTTCACGGTATTCCTCGTACTTAACTCGTTCCTGAGCCGCGTGCTGGTCTATGATGTAGAGGCCATCTCTCCCTTGGGCAAAAAGATAGGTCCCGTGCATTTGTCCGAAAAACTCCAACTCTGGGAAGCTGGATGATTCTTCTCGCTCCAGCTTGTCATAAGCCTTATCGAGGCTAGCAAGATCTAACTCTGGATGGTCCAATTGGTCATAGTTAGCAAGCTTTCTCTCTGCAAAATGCAGTTTTGCGGGCTTGGTTAGCTGGTCCAAGGTTTCCTTGGCAAACAGAGTTAGGTCCCTACCCTCCTCAGTTAATTCAACCTGATGATCAGCCACCTCAGCTTGACTAGGTCTTGAGAGTTCTGTTTTTTCATAGTAGAGCGTATTTTCTTTGAGTGGGAGAATGGTCTGCTCCACCTTTTGACGATTACGCACGGTCGACTTGGCAAGATTTTCCAAGGCATCTGGGATCAAGGCTTGTTCCTTGAGACTATTTGAAATAGCTTCTGAAAGCAGCACCATCAGTTCTCTTTCCTTAGAAATCCGCACTTCTTGTTTGGTTGGATGCACATTGACATCTGCTAGGTAAGGATCGATATGGATGTGAATAACAGCCAGTGGAAAACGACCTACCATGAGTTTGCTTCCGTAACCGTCCAAAATAGCGCGATTGAGCAAGAAGTTCTTGATATAACGGCCATTGATGAAGAGGCTGATATAGTTGCGATTGGCTCGGGTTAACTCAGGCAGAGACACAAAGCCTGAAATTTTGAAATCTAGATCCGAATTCTCAATGGCAATCATCTTCTTAGCACTCGCCAAACCATAAATCCCTGCGATGGCTTGTCGCAGTTGGCCAGTCCCTGCTGTCCGCGTCATTTCCTTGCCATCACTAATCAAACTGAAGGAAATCTCAGGATGGGCCAACCCCAGACGGTTGACAATATCAATGATATGAGACAACTCCGCTTGCTGGCTCTTCATATACTTGAGACGTGCCGGTGTGTTGAAAAAGAGGTCCTCCACACAAACCTTGGTCCCCACAGGACTAGTCGCTGGAATGACTTCCTCAACTTCTCCCCCACGCGAAACGAGCTTGGTCCCATGACTCGCACCATCCACCGCTGTCAATAAAGTCAAGACACTAACAGAAGCAATAGAAGGCAGGGCTTCACCACGAAAGCCGAGCGTCCGAATCCGAAAGAGGTCTGCTTGATTTTTTATCTTACTGGTCGCATGTCGACGCAAGGCCAATTCCACCTCATCGTGGGCAATTCCATGACCATTATCGGTGATTTGAATCTTCTTGAGACCAGCTTCCTCGATCTCAATGATAATCTGGCTAGAACCCGCGTCAATAGCATTTTCTACCAACTCTTTGACCACACTGGCAGGACGTTCAATCACTTCTCCTGCCGCAATCTGGTTTGCCAGCACCTCTGGCAATTCAATAATATGAGACATCTTTCAGCCCCTTTCTGTATCTATTTTCCTAGAAATTGATTAGTGCTATTATACCACATTTCAGATAGGACCGAAAAATCAAGCGCCACATAGACTCCAAATCCCTCCACATAGACAAAAGCTCTTGCCACGGGTCGTAAAATAGTGGTATACTCAATAAAAATCAAAGAGCAAACTAGAAAGCTAGGCGCAGACAGTACTTTAGTACGGCAAGACGACGCTGACGTGGTTTGAATTTGATTTTTGAAGAGTATTAATAAAGGTGTACAAGAAGTGAGATTAACCTTGTATAACTGAAAAGGAGGGAAATTTATGAAAGTAGAACTACAGATTAAGGAGACATACAAGGAAGAAAAGCTGATTGTCCAAGCACCTAAATCAACCGAGAAAGTCCAGAAAGTTATCGAGTTCGCTGAAAATCTTGACCAAAAAGAAACAATCAAAGGAAAGATTGAAGATCAGGTCTATCTAATTGAAATTAGTAAGATTCAACGCTTCTATATCGAGAATCGCAAGGTTCTAGCAGAAACTGCATCTCAGACCTACAGTATTGATTTGCGACTCTATCAAGTTCTTGAAATCTTACCGACAACTTTTATCCAAATTTCCCAATCTGAAATCGTCAATATCGACTCCATCTCTCACCTCAAGCTCACGCCCAACGGTCTGGTTGAAATTTTCTTGAAAAACGAAAGCTTCACCTACTCTTCACGCCGTTACCTAAAAACCATCAAGGAGAAATTAGAACTATGAAAAAACAAATCTTTCACGATGCAGCCGCTGGTGTACTCATCGGCCTCATCCTCTCTATCCTCTTTTCACTCATTTATGCACCAAATACCTATGCCCCACTGAGTCCCGAGTCTCTTATCGGCCAAGTGATGGTTCAACATCAGGTTCATGGTGCCCTGGTCTTGCTCTACTGTATGGTCATCTGGTCAGCTATCGGAGTTCTCTTTAGCTTTGGCGGTCGCTTATTCAGCCGTGACTGGAGCCTGCTCCGTGCCACACTTTCCCATTTCTTCCTCATGCTGGCAGGCTTTGTCCCACTGGCAACTCTGGCTGGTTGGTTCCCCTTCCACTGGACCTTCTATCTCCAGCTCATTCCAGAGTTTGCGATCGTCTACCTCATCATCTGGGTTATTCTCTATAAAAGAGAAGCAAAAAAAGTAGACCACATCAATCAACTCTTAGCCCATAAAAAGTAATAGAGAAAAATCCCACTCACAAATGCATGAGTGGGACCCTTTTTATAACTTTTGTTTGAGCTCAACCAAGACATTCATAGCCTGCATAGGTGTCATATTGTACACATCCAGTTTAGCTAATTCTGCTAGGATAGGATGCTCTTCGGGCGCATCAAAGAGTGACATCTGTTCAGTGACGGCACTTGTTTGCCTCATCGGAGCAGGACCTTCCGTCCCTTGACTCTCCAGTTGGGTCAAAATCTTATCCGCCCTTGCTAAAAGTTCTGCTGGTAAACCAGCAATCTTAGCCACATGGATACCGTATGATTTGTCAGCTGGTCCTGGTTCGATCTTGTGAAGGAAGGTCACCTGCCCATCCTGTTCTAAGGTTGCCACGTGAACATTGACCAAGTGTTCCAGGCTAGACCCCAGACTGGTCAACTCATGATAGTGGGTCGCAAAGAGGGTCTTGGCTCCGATATGTTCATGGATGTATTCGATGATGGACTGGGCAAGAGCCATCCCGTCATAAGTAGCAGTTCCTCGACCTAGCTCATCAAAGAGAATCAAGGAATCCTTGGTCGCATGCGAAATGGCATTGTTGGCCTCCATCATCTCTACCATGAAGGTTGATTGACCTGAAACCAAGTCATCTGCTGCTCCGATACGGGTAAAGATAGCATCAAAAATCGGCAAATGGGCGCTTTCTGCCGGCACATAAGAACCCAGCTGAGCCATAACCGCAGTCATGGCTAGCTGCCGCATATAGGTAGACTTCCCACTCATGTTGGGCCCTGTAATCAATTGAATGCTGGTATCTTCTGCCATCTGAATCGTATTAGGAATATAGGTCTGAGCTCCCATGACCTTTTCGACGACAGCATGGCGCCCTTTCTGGATATCAATTTGTGAATCGTCTCCAAACTCCGGTCGAATCAAATGCTGGATTTCAGCCACAACCGCCAGACTTTGCAAGACATCAACCGTCGCAATTCCTTGGGCTAGAGCCTGCAAACGCTGAATGTACTTGCCGACTTCCTCACGGATGCGCATAAAGATTTCATATTCTAGGTTGGCTGACTTCTCACGCGCCTCCAGCATATCCCCCTCGATACGGGCTAATTCTTCGGTACCAAAGCGTTCCGAGTTTTTCAGTGTCGCCTTGCGGAAAAAGTGGGCTGGCACATTCCCCAGTTGCGAATTGGTCACATGGAAATAGTAGCCGTCCTTTTTATTGTAGTCAATCTTAAGCGTACTGATGCCAGAGTTTTCTCTCTCCTTAGCCTCAATCTCAGCAATCCAGCTAGTCCCTTCTCTGAGCACACGACGGTACTTGTCTAAGGTCTCATCAAATCCCGTACGGATAATGCCCCCTTCCGTAATCACGTGAGGAGCTTCAGGAGCAATGGCAGCACTAATCAAGCTCTCCAACTCAGGGATGGCATCTAACTGTTCGATAAGATAGGCTAGAGCAGGCTGCTCCATGCCTTCTAAAATCGCACGAATCCGTGGCACACTGGATAAGGTGGTCGCCAATTGCAAGAGATCCTTGGGATTGGTCTTGCCAAAAGAAACCCGACTAGCCAAACGTTCGATATCATAAACACCCTTGAGACTGTCTGTCAAATCACTGCGCTCAAAGAAGTGGTCAAGAAAGACCTGCACCACCTCTTGACGTTGGACGATTCGCTCCTTATCAATCAAAGGACGATGAATCCAAGAACGTAAGAGCCGCATACCCATAGCCGTTTTGGTTTCATCCAAAAGCCAGAAAAGACTGCCTTGCTTCTTACCTGAACGGGCATTCTCAACCAAATCCAGACTAGCCTTAGTCGCATAATCCATCTGCAAGAAATCTTTGATTTCATAGCGGATAACTGGTTTGAGGTGATTCAATTCCCGCATCTGGGTCCGGTGAACATACTGGAGGAGCTTACTAGCTGCTGCTTGCTCCACATCTGCCAGTCGTGGATCTAGTAAATGAAGGTCCTCAAAGCCTTCCTTCTCATAAGAAAGCACCAGATTCATCTGACGACTGAGGATTTGTTCTTCTTCCTCAGACAAGTCATAGCCCAGCACCACTTCTCGAGCCTTGAGGTTACGAATTTCCCCACAAACTAGCGTGAAATCCAATAAACCTGTCACATAAAAATCACCCGTCACCAGATCCATATAAGCTAAACCAAATTGATTGCCATCACGATCTAAGGCAACCAAAAAATTATTCTGACTATCGGGCTTACTGCTATCAACTACTGTACCAGGTGTGATGACCTGAACCACCTCTCGCTTGACAACCCCAACTGCCTGTTTAGGATCTTCCATCTGCTCGGCAATGGCCACCTTATAGCCCTGCTCGATCAATACGTCGATATACTGCTGGGCAGAATGATAGGGGACGCCCGCCATGGGTATCGGATTTTCTGCATTTTTATTCCGACTCGTTAAGGAAATTTCTAAAATTTGTGCTGCATTGATTGCATCTTCATAGAACAACTCGTAAAAATCACCCATCCGAAAAAGCAAAAAAGCATCTGGGTATTGTTTCTTAATATCCACATACTGTTGCATGCCGGGTGATAACTTTTCTGTTGCCATTTTCCGTCTCTCCTTGCTAAAAATAAGTCTTGAGAGCACCTCCCAAGACCTTATTTATCTTTCATCAAATCTAGCAAACGATCTTCCATCAGCTTGGCAACGTGCTGGTCTCGACAAATAACCAATAAGGTATTAGCACCAGCAACCGTTCCTAAAATCCATTCATCCTTGTTTGCATCTACAATGTTTGCTAAGACTGCAGCTTCCCCAAGTTTGGTATGAAGTACCAAGGTGAATTCAGCTCTTGCAACTCCTTCTAAATGATGAGACAAAAACTCAACTAAATCAATCTTATCTGTCTCATTTGCTAGTACATAATACACCATATCATTTTTCTTAACCTTGGTCAAGCCGATTTCACGCAAATCACGTGACAAAGTCGTTTGTGTCACATAAACATTACGAGCTTCTAAACGATCTTGAATCTCTTTTTGTGTCCCAAGTTTTTCTTCGGTGATCATCTTTTTAATCAACTGATGCCGTTCTCTTTTTCTCATATTATCCTCTTAAGTGAATATTTATAACAAGTTTTACATTTATTTTATAACTACATTATACCAAAAAAAATAGATAATTCAAAAAAATTCTTTTCTTTCTCAAAAAATGTAGTAAATTGTGTTAAAATAGTAAAAAAGCCCAAAAGGAGCCCTTATGAATACAAAAGAATTGATTGCTAGCGAGTTAGCTAGCGTCATTGATAGCCTGGACCAAGAGGCTATTTTAAATTTACTGGAAACACCTAAAAACTCAGAAATGGGAGACATCGCCTTCCCTGCCTTTTCTCTAGCAAAGGTCGAGCGTAAAGCTCCGCAAATGATCGCAGCAGATATTGCTGAAAAAATCAATAGTCATGCCTTTGAAAAGGTTGTTGCTACTGGACCTTACGTTAACTTTTTCCTTGATAAATCTGCTATTTCGGCTCAGGTATTACAGGATGTTATCACTGAAAAAGATCACTATGCTGACCAAACCATTGGCAAGCAAGAAAATGTCGTTATCGATATGTCTAGTCCCAATATCGCAAAACCATTCTCTATTGGGCACTTGCGTTCAACAGTTATCGGAGATAGCTTATCACATATTTTCCAAAAAATCGGTTATCAAACGGTCAAGGTCAACCACCTAGGAGACTGGGGCAAACAGTTTGGAATGTTGATCGTTGCCTACAAGAAATGGGGAAATGAGGAAGCCGTTAAAGCACATCCAATCGATGAACTTCTTAAACTCTACGTTCGCATCAATGCTGAAGCTGAAAAAGACCCTAGCTTGGATGAAGAAGCACGCGAATGGTTCCGCAAACTGGAAAATGGAGATGAGGAAGCCCTCGCTCTCTGGCAATGGTTCCGTGATGAAAGTTTAGTGGAATTCAACCGCCTTTACAATGAATTGCAAGTCAAATTTGACAGCTACAACGGAGAAGCCTTCTACAACGATAAGATGGATGCTGTTGTAGATATTCTCGCTGAAAAAGGACTTCTTGTTGAGTCAGAGGGAGCCCAAGTTGTCAATCTTGAGAAATATGGAATTGAACACCCAGCCCTTATCAAAAAATCTGATGGTGCAACTCTCTATATCACACGTGACTTGGCTGCAGCCCTCTACCGTAAAAACGAATACCAATTTGCAAAATCCATCTATGTTGTTGGTCAAGAGCAATCTGCCCACTTCAAACAACTCAAGGCAGTACTACAAGAGATGGGCTACGATTGGAGCCAAGACATTGTCCATGTTCCGTTTGGATTGGTAACAAAAGAAGGGAAAAAACTCTCTACTCGTAAAGGAAATGTCATCTTGCTAGAACCGACTATCGCTGAGGCTGTTAGTCGTGCCAAAGCCCAAATCGAGGCGAAAAATCCTGAGTTAGAAAATAAAGACCAAGTTGCCCACGCTGTTGGAGTTGGGGCTATCAAGTTCTATGATCTTAAGACCGACCGTACAAATGGATATGACTTCGACCTTGAAGCTATGGTATCCTTTGAAGGAGAAACTGGACCTTACGTTCAATACGCCTACGCTCGTATCCAATCTATCTTGCGCAAAGCCGATTTCAAGCCAGATACAGTTGGCAACTACAGCCTGAATGATGCTGAAAGCTGGGAAATCATAAAACTACTCCAAGACTTTCCACGTATTATCAATCGTGCAGCAGATAACTTTGAACCTTCTATCATTGCGAAATTTGCGATTAGTCTTGCTCAAGCCTTTAACAAATATTATGCACATACACGTATCCTAGATGAAAGTCCTGAGCGCGACAGTCGTCTAGCACTCAGCTACGCAACCGCAGTGGTCCTCAAAGAAGCCCTTCGTTTGCTCGGAGTAGAAGCGCCGGAGAAGATGTGATTCAGTACTAACAATTGGAACTAAAGTTCCTAATTGTTAGACGCTAGCCGCTTATATGCGGACTAGCTAACTGCTTCACTAGTCATGGACTCTAAATATAATCGATTTAGAGTCCATGACGTCGTAACTATCGTGACTTTGCTAGGTGTTTCGCTAACTTACCAAACCAAATAACATCAATTTAGTTTAGGTTCTAATCTTTTAAATTACTTGAAAGCAATCTGAAAGATTGAGGCAAAATAACATTTATATTTTATTCGGCCTTGCAGCTGTTCAATGAAATAATTTATTCACTTTTACTATTTCTTTATCACACTGGGAGATTCCTTATGAGCCAATATGCTTATATCCTCGTTGTACTTAGCTTGGTTTTCCTTTTTCTGCTCAATAAGTACGAGAAGGAAAGACTTCAAAGGCTCTACCAAGAGCAACTCTTGAAGGACGAGACATTTAGGTCTGACATCAAAGAGAAAATTCACACGACTGAAAATATCAATGATGTCATTGCACATATCAATAAAACTTACCATCTGGGAATGTTGCTCTCAAAAGACGTCACAGATCAATTGAAATAATCAAAATCCGAGAAGCTTTCTTCTCGGATTTTTTAGGCTTACCATATTCTCGTTGGAGAAATTTCATTAATGCATGTAAAGTTTTCTGTAATTTTCTGTGTTTTTTCAAAATATTCTTGCATTTCTTTTAAGTTTTTTGTAAAATAGAAGCTACCTATTCAGATTATTCTGAAAATTCAAAAATAGGAGCGTTTATTATGTCACAAGTTACGTTATCAAGCCAGTCAACCTGGGCAAGCAAACTAAAGGCAATGGGGCCAGGTATCCTAATGGCTTCTGCCGCCGTTGGAGGTTCTCACATCGTATCCTCCACTCAAGCTGGTGGTTCTTATGGTTGGTCACTACTCCTCTTAGTTATCTTGGCCAATGTTTTTAAATATCCATTTTTCCGTTTTGGTGCAGAGTATACTGCCGATACTGGTAAAACCTTGGTCGAAGGCTACGCTGAAAAAGGCAAGTTCTATCTCTGGATTTTCTTTATCCTCAATGTCTTTTCTGCTATGGTCAACACAGCCGGGGTCGCTATCCTTTGCTCAGCTATCATCGCTAGCGCTTTTCCAATGATCGGTCTTAGCATCACTCAATGGTCCCTCATCCTTGTTGCAGTCATTTGGGCCATGCTACTCTTTGGTGGCTACAAACTGTTGGATGGTATGGCAAAATGGATCATGTCTGCTTTGACCATTGCAACAGTTCTTGCAGTTATCATTGCAGCAATTAAGCATCCAGAATACAGCTCTGATTTTGTCGAGAAGACACCTTGGCAAATGGCAGCCCTCCCTTTTATCGTTTCCCTCTTAGGATGGATGCCTGCCCCTATTGAAATTTCAGCCATCAACTCACTCTGGTCTGCTGAAAAGAAAAAGACCGTCAACTTTAATACAGAGGACGCCCTTTTCGACTTTAACGTTGGTTACATTGGAACTGCTATCCTGGCTGTATTCTTTGTAGCACTCGGAGCACTCATTCAGTATCCTACAGGACAAGCAGTTGAAGCCGCTTCAGCCAAATACATCTCTCAATTCGTGGGTATGTATGCCTCTGTTCTTGGAGAATGGTCCCGTTATTTGATCACCTTCATCGCCTTTCTCTGTATCTTTGGAACAGTCATTACTGTTATCGATGGCTATTCTCGCGTTAATCAGGTTTCCCTACGACTCTTGCTAAGTCAAAAAAAGGATGATAGCAAATCTTTGAACATCTGGATGACCCTCACAGCTATTATCGGTATCGTCATCATCAAGTTCTTTGCTGGTCAAGTTTCAACCATGCTCCGCTTCGCCATGATCGGTTCTTTCCTGACAACACCATTCTTCGCTCTTTTGAACTATGTTTTAGTGACACGTGAAAATAAAAATCTTCCCTCTTGGTTAAAACTCCTCGCTATCGCAGGATTGATTTTCCTCTTTGGCTTCGCTATCTTCTTTATCTATGCACTTGCCATCGGAAAAGCAGGATAGTTTATAAAATGGCACCCTTACAGGGTGCTTTTTGTATACACAAAAAGCAGTTGAAAATCTCAACTGCCCCTCAGTACTACTTTATTTTTCTGTCTCTAACTCATACAAATCCGCAATAATCGCTGCGACCTTTTTAATATCTCCCAGCATACCACGCATTTCAAAGTCTGCTAGGACCGGGAAGCCAAAGCGCTGGCTATACTGCTTGGCTGTCAGACAGTATTGATTGTTAAAATTACGATTACCAGAACCCACTACCCCAAAACACTTACTAGCATTGTCCCCATAGGCGATAAAGTCGCCCAGTGGAGTTGTTAAAATCTCGACATCGCCGTTATCGACACCATTCCCACCTTCTAGATAGGTAGGCAAGAAAGCGATATAGGGATGTTCCATTTCAAAGAATTCTTGACCTTCCTTGACTAGGTCCTTGATATGGATTTTTTGGACCCCAATCCCTTCGTACTGGGACAAGAGATAGTCCTTGAGTCGGGTTACAAAACTCTCTGTATTCCCACTCAGACTGATATACACTAAGGATATTTTTTTCATGTTGACCTCGATTTTTATGTTTACGATATAAAAAGAACTACCAAAATTGTAACTTGATAGTTCTTTTTTGTCAATACTTAGGCAGCTTCTTCTGCTTCGACTTCCTCAGCCAAGTCCTTTTGTTGGCGCCACATCTTGTAGAAGACTAAGGCTAAAAAGAGAACATTGATGATGATGAACAAAATATTCGTCCCTTTTGCTAATGCTCCCATTCCTAAGCCAAGGGCACTATCTTTGATTAATTGAACCGCATCTTGAACGTTCATATAGCTATAAACCAAACCAACAATCGCTAGTAAAACATAGCCAACATAAGTATAGTTTGCGAATTGTACGTTTTTACGTACGAGAAACACAAAGGCTACTACAACTAAAATTGCAGATAAAACAATCAACGACATATTAAAAATAGAGTGAGAGGATTCTGACACTTTGTAAGTATAGTTGACCGTGTCTTCTAATTGTTGGGCAGTGAGCGTCCCGCTATTCGCCAGGCTAGCACGAAGAGTATCTTTACTTGGCAATGGACTCAAGATTCCAAATAATGACATAGATGAAATGAGAGCTGATAGGACTAACAAAACCCAAAGATAAATAGGATTCTTTTTCATGTTTTCCTCCATAAGATATTTTGAACATTATAGCATTTTTTGTACAGGAATACAACTTTTACAAGCTGGTTTCAACCTGTTTCCGATAAGCTTTCGGTGATTTTCCGCACAATTTACGGAAAACCTTATAGAAATATCCAACATTACTATAGCCAACTGCATAGCAAATATCTTCGATGCTGTCACTGGTCGAAAGTAAGAGTTGCTGTGCTGCCTTAATTCGCTGTTTATTGAGCAATTCCGCAAAGGTTGAGTTGGTTTCCCTCTTGATCAGCTGACCGAGATAGACAGGATTGATAAAGAGATCCTTGCTAATATCCTTAAGTGAGAGCTCTTTCTGATAATCACGCCCAATCACCTCTAGAACGCTCACCACATTTTCATTCATGCGGTACTGGCCAAAGAACTTGGTCAAGGTTTCTTTGATATAGGCAACCAATTCTTCAAAGGTGTTAATGGCATGGATGGCTTTGACAATCTCGGTCATATCATCTGCTTTTAGGTGTTCAAACAAATGGAAGACATCCATAACAAACTGGGTGAAGAGCTGCTTCGTGATGGCCACGCGCGGAGTATTTTCCAAGACGACCTTCTCTAGCAAGGTTAATTCTTCGATGATTTGATTGATATTCCCTTGGATAATCACCCGATAAATCGGCTCGTAATAAGCAAACAAACTCTCGGATTTTTCTAGATTGACTGAACCGTAGAAGAGGGCTTTTTCAGCGTTGATCTTCCAATTCTCAAAGGACTGCTGGTAGGGTGCTTCAAATGGTGTCACGATGATGCCATCTAGTGGCTGATCAGAGATAAAAATCTGCCAGTCTTGCCCCAAAACATAGTAAGGAATGGTAAAAGAGCCCTGCTTTTCCTTTGAAAGACCAATCCACCAGCTGTCTTTACCTGACAGGTAGTTCGTAAATCCTGACTCATCCAATTCTTGACTGAGGGTCTGACTTTGCTCCACCTTTTCTTGAAGCTGTCGCGCAATCTTTTCTAATAAATGGCCCAACTCTACCTTGTCTACTGGCTTGACCAGATAATCCACGACACTAAGGTTCATGGCTTTTTTAACGTACTCAAACTCCTGATAACCAGACAGCAAGATATAATAGGTATCTGGAAGTAGCTCTTTCATTTCCCTAATCATCTCAAGTCCGGTCTTATCTGGCATGTTGACATCGGAAATGACCACATCTACTGGATTTTTCTTAACGTAGTCCAAAGCATCATCTGCGTGACTTGCTGTCGCGACGACTTGCATATCCCATTTTTCAAAGGGGATTAATCGCTTGAGCCCCTCTGTCACCATGTACTCATCGTCTACTAATAAAACTTTATACATTTCTACCCTTTCTATTCATCCTGGATAGTGATATGGTAACGAACACCTTCTTGCTCAGCTGACTCTACACTGATTTGGTAGCGATCCCCAAAGTAGAGAACAAAGCGTTCGTGTACATTTACTATTCCAATTGATTGCCGCTCTCCACTATAGCTTGCCTCGTGTTCAAAACTTCTCTGAGCTAATTTTTCTTGCAAGCTAGCTAGTTTCTCAGCGGACATTCCTCGACCATTGTCTTCTACTAGGATTTCAACGAAGCCTTGGCCCTTCAAGGCTTTGATACTGATGACATTATCCGTTCTGCGATGGTCAACACCATGAGCAAAGTAGTTTTCTACTAATGGTTGGAGTGTAAATTTTGGAATCCTCATTTCTTCCAATTCTGGTGCAATCTTGAAACCATAGGCAATGGATTTAGGATAACGCACCATACAGAGATAGCTATATTTTCGGCAAAATTCCAACTCCTGCTTCAAGGTCGTTTCCCGCTCGTCGGAGATATTGTTGCGTAACAAGCTACTAAATTCATAGATAATATCTGCCAGTTCATCCTGACTTTGCATGACGGCATACATCCGTAAAAACTCTAGAGTATTGTACATAAAGTGAGGATTGATTTGAGCTTGCAGGGCTCGCATATTGGCATCTTTTTGACTGAGCTCTAGCTGATAGATATCGTGGATATTTTTTTCCAGGCGATCCAACATATCATTGGTTGTTTCTGCAATGAGAAGCAACTCTTGGTCTTTTTCAGAGGTATCGATTCGAAGGCCTTCTTCTCCTTGAGCAATCACCTCGATCGAATCTACTAGGTCTACGACCTGCTTTTGATAATTTGAAAAAGTCTGTCTAAGGGTCACGTACAAAATGATGATAAAGAGAATACTTAGCCCAATAATGACAGCTGAACTCGTCAAAGTTCCTGTAAGGACAAAATTTTTAGGAACAGCAACTCGAACCTGATAACCGTGAGAGGTGACACCTACAAACCAGTTTTCTCGCTCGGCTGAGACCTTCTCCCCAATATGGAACATCTCAGTCTCAAAAGGCGAAGTTACTGTTACAGCCATTGGGATATGACCCCGAGTATTGTCAATAGCGCCATGTAAAACATCTGGGGATAGGGAGATATAAATCACTCCTAAATCCTTGTCAGACACAGGATCGGAAACAGGAATAGCAAAACTATTGGCTGTTGGCTTAAAATCCTCCGCAGGAATTTTCTCTCCACTGCGTTTTTCTCTAGTCGAAACATAGACTTCCTTGTAGTCCTGAAGAACAATAGCCACTCCAGTCACAAAATCATTCCGAACATAGAGGTCATCAATATTTTCATACAGAGAAACCGAGATATAAGGCGAAGTTTTACGCTCTAATTGCCAATAGAAATAGTCTGGTGTGCTGAGACTGAAATACTTGTAAATCCCTTCGATGCGGGCCTGATTTTCAACCAAAGACTGAGCAAGTTGAGTTGACTCTCTGTGATAGTATTCCACTTCACTCACTGTCCGAGTGGTCACACGTTCTGCAACCCGTTGGGCCTCTTTCTCACGCGAGTCCCAGTCAGCATACGATAGCATAATCGCAAAACTGGCAATGACCACGATCATAACCAAACTATAAATCCGTAAAAGAGAGTGAAGCCAAAACTGCTTCATTCTATTTTGTCGCCAATTTTTCATGGATACTTTCATAAATAGGTTCCAACATATCACTGATAAAGAAATGCCACATTCCAATTCCTACAAAAAAGAGTAAGGCAGGCATATAATAACCAACTCCTACAAGGAGAGCGGACCCAAGTAAAACCTTGGCAATCGCTGGCAAGCTCATGAAAATCCCAATAAGAGACAATTTCACGGTATTTCGATAGGATAAATCAAAATATACCTGAAGTTTCAAGGAAACAGTGTAGGCTAGAAAGACAAGAGTAACTACAAGGACGTTGAGAAAAGTCGCCAAAAGGTGGAAAATCGTCTGGTGGGGCAATTGAACTAGAAGATATAAACCATAAACTAGGACAAGATCCACAAACACAAAACTATAGAAAGCCAGATTGCTCTTGACAAAATTACTCTTATACAATTCCCAAGCTTCCTTCAAATGGTATGCTCGATAGGTATAACCATGCTCCCCATACAAACTCATAAGAGTTGCACTAGCTGGTGCCAAACCAAAGACCACTCCTCCTGCTAGTGTTAATAGCCAGAAATAAGCTGTCGCCATCATTCCCAAAAAAATACGATTAAAGACGAATTCTAGAAATTTTCCCATGCTACTCTCCTTAAACTAACGATGTAACTATTATATCATATTTCAAACGTTTTCAAAAATATAGAACTCCCATTTACAATCCTCAAAAAGCGTGATACAATTGGTTTTGTTAATTCGCATCAAGGAGGTTCTCATGAAGAAAAATATCTTAACCACCCTCTTGGCCGCCGTCCTCTACTTTCTCTGTGTAGGGATTGGAGTCTTACTAGGACACTTGGTCGACCAAACAGGCAATATGTTCTACGCACCTGCCTTTTCTGCACTTGTCGGTGGCAGTGTCTACATGCTTCTTTTGACGAAGGTCCCGCGTTTTGGCGCTATCACCACTCTGGGACTTTTTATGGCACTTTTCTTCCTAGCTAGCAAGCATGGCGCTGGTGCCTTTCTCCCAGGACTCGCTTGTGGTCTTGCAGCAGACGCCATCGCTCGTCTCGGAAACTACAAAGACCGAATCAAAAACACCCTCTCCTTCCTCGTCTTTGCTTTTAGCACAAGTGGCCCTATCTTCCTCATGTGGATCCGTCCCAAAGCTTACATGGCCACCTTACTTGCGCGTGGGAAATCCCAAGAATACATTGACCGTATCATGGTCGCTCCAGAGTTGGACAAAATCCTTCTCTTTGTCGTAAGCATCCTCCTAGGCGCCTTGATGGGTGCTTTGATTGGGCAATTTCTAAGTCAAAAAATTGCCGATAAACTATAAGCTAAAAGCCCTGAAGACTAGCAATGCCTAGTTCCAGGGCCTTTTTGTATACAATCTTAGAATTCACTATAGATAAATTCTTGAATATTCGAAAAATCGGTCACAAAACAGTAAATCACGATGCTCAAGATAACCGTATAGAAAAATAGTGTCCATAAGATTAAACGATGTGTGTTAGTTAGCCTGGTTTGCAAATTTGTAAAGTTCTTTCTCAACTTCCATCCATCCTTTCACTCCAACGTGCATCACGTCAAATAAAAAGTAATCATCATACTCTCTGTTTCCATAGTTTAATACGGTTGCACCATGGCTTTTTGCGACATCTTCTATTTTTTTATAAGTTTTTTCTCGCATCTCTCTTGAGACACCAGTGTAGTCATTCCATTTCCCGTTTACTGGGAAAATAATAACCTCAACTTCAATTCCCAATTCCTTAGCAACTGTCAAGAAGAGTTCCATATCTGAATATTCTGGTGACTCCAGATAGCTCAAATCTTTATTGGAATCTTTCAGCGATGCATAGCGATCTTTTAAGTAAGTATTGTAGTAGTTATTATCAACAGCATAGTCATTATTGTCTGTTTTCTTTTTGACCTCTTCCACAAACTGATCCGTCATCTTCTGCCAATCATAGTCTGGGGTTTTGTCTCCTGATGAGGGATAATCTGATTTCTCATGATTTTCATAAAATTTTCGTTTGAGCTTAAAAGAATACATCGCGTTATCTAACTCTAATAGTTTTTTATCAACAATGGTTCCTTTTCCATCTATGAAATAACTTTTATATTTTTTGTAGATGTCATTTTGTTGCTTGTTCCCCTTGGTAATCTCAATAATCCGATTGATTATTTTTTCTTTCGTTTCCTTACTAATCTTGTCATTATCTAGCATGTGGAAAATATGTTCCTGAGAGGCCTTATTCAAAAAAGCATCTTGATGAGTCCCATCTTTTTCAAACCACTGAACCGACTCTACTATAGCCACTTTTCGCTTACTCATAGATCCTTCAATAGAGGCTAAAGTAGAGGCTTGAATGATATTTTGAGAATAACTAGTCCCAATCTGCATGATATTGAAATCGTTGTAGTTAAAAATTCTATTGGGATGATAATCTTCATCCTTTGTCGCAACCAACTCGGATGACCCCAATAAAACCAGTGTATTGGGAGTAATATTGCTTGTTAAAATATCTCTACTTTTATACTTTTCATACGAGGTGCTATAACGAATACTGTTATCCTTGACTTTATAATAATCATCAATCTTCTTGACATATGTCACATTTAAAAGGGCAAGCGTCGCAATTACGAGCACAAGCGATAGTAAAAATGCTTTTAATTTAATCATCTCGTTTTATCCTATCCCTTCGATCTAGCCGATTTCTTTTCAATCTCTTATCTCTTTAAAATCGTCAGTAAGATTTTATAGGGTTCACCTGAAAAGATAAAGAAACCAATCATAACCAAATTCATGGTCACAAACCAACTTAGTAGCTTATACCAGTTTTTGTTTTTATTTTTCTTATAAAAATTGCTTTTCTTTTGATACACTTCAAATCCAGCCATCAAGACACCATGATAAAAACCATAGACAATGTAACTAACACTAAGACCATGCCAAAAACCCATGACCAACATATTGACCATATAGGCATAGGTTGCATTGTGTAGTCTATTTTTAAACCATTTTTTCCTGATAACCTGCATCAATACTCTTGAAAATACAAAATCTCTCAACCAGGTCGACAAGGTGATATGCCATCTAGTCCAGAAATCTTTGATATCGACACTCAAGAAAGGTTTGTTAAAGTTCATCGGTGTCTGAATACCTAGAATATTACTACTTCCAACGGCCATTAGACTATAGCCTGCAAAGTCAAAGAACAGATACAAGGTATAGAGGTACATATACTTGATTGAGTAAACGACTGTGCCCGTATTGCTTAGAGCGAGTAACATCTGGTAAACATAGGTTGATAAAACAACCTTATAAAGAAGGCCTAGAACGATACGATACACACCGTCCCCTGCTAACTCTAGATACTCTTTTCGGGGCATGACCTCGTTTATCTCTTTTAAAAATCTCCTACTCCGATCAATCGGACCAGCACTAACTGTTGGAAAAAAGAGCAAAAACTGTAGGTAATCTTTTACAGTGATTTTTTCTTTGATCAAGCCATCCGATATTTCTAGCATGATCTGAATGGTCTTAAATGACATGTAAGAAATTCCAATAAAGGCCAACAAATGCAGAGAAGTCAGGGCAAAGACTTTATTGATTACCAAAGGAAGAATGGGAAGGAAAACCAGTGGTTTCAGCCACTTTTCCTCTATCCTCTGTGCTAGAAAAACCAGAAAATACTGGTAAACGATAAAGGCGAGCAAATAGACAATCATCGCTCGACTCTTACCATAGATAGCTCCTGCAAATAAGAGGGAGAGCGTCAAAATATAGTAGTCTTTACGTTTTTCAAAAAAGTTTACCACAAAACCAATCAGTAAAACTACAAATAAGAGAAGGAAAAACTCATTCCCCTCGAAATAATTCATACCAGCCAAACTCCTTTACATTATCACCCCTCCTACAGCAAACTTTCTGATTTGCTAATTGAGGAACCTTTCTTTATTATAGCATATTTCTAAAAAGAAGCTTTACTCTTCTTGCATTTCGGTGAGAAAACAAAAAGGAGTCCCGTTGAACTCCTTCCATTTATTTATGACTTAATCTCTTGGTCAAGAAATCTCCCAAGAACTGGATTGTAAAGATAATCAAGATGATAATGATAGTCGCCAAGATGGTCACATCGTGATTATAGCGATTGAATCCATAGGCAATGGCTACGTTACCAATACCACCAGCTCCAACCGCACCCGCCATAGCTGTTTCCCCAACAAGGGAAATCAAGGTCACAGTCGTCACACGAATCAAATCTGGAAGACCTTCTGATAGATAAACACCCACGATGTCCCAGAAGGTCGCACCACTCGCTTGAGCGGCCTCAATGACACCGCCATCCAGCTCAGCCAAGACAACCTGCACCTGACGGGCAAAGAAGGCAAAGACCGCAAAAGAAAGGGGGACAAGGGCTGCATTTGGCCCGATACTTGTTTTAACAATCAAGTGAGAAAGTGGCGACATGATTGCCAAGAGGATGATGAAAGGAACCGCACGGAAAATGGAGGTAATCTTGTCTAAAATCCAAAAGATAACCTTATTTTCCAAAACACCACCTGGCGCTGTCAAGACGAGGAAAAGACCTGCCACCAGCCCCAAGAATCCTCCGATGATGAAGGAAAGAACTGTCATATAAAGAGTTAGGTAGATAGCCGTTCCCCAGCCTGCCTGACCAGCCCAGCCCATCTTGTAGACATTTGGTAAGTAAGTTTGAATCAACTCTGTCATTTTACTGTCCTCCCTTCAATACTTTTAACTGGACACCAGCCTGACGGATGGCTTCTTGAGCACCTGCCAGTGCTGCCTTTTCACCTGACAAGACCACAACCAATTCTCCAACAGGAGTGCCATCGAGAATTTCGATATTTCCATAGAGGATATTGGCCGTTACTTGGTAATGTTTGTACAATTCATTCAAAAGTGGTTCGTCTGTCGAAGCCCCTGCATACTTGAGCTGCACTAAGATACTGTTCTCAGATAAATGTTCTACGATTTCTTGCTTCTCAATCTTGACCATGGCTTCATCAATACCTGTAGCTGTTGAGATAAAGTCCTGTGTCAAAGGTTGTTTAGGATCTGAGAAGATTTCAAGGACACTGCCCTCTTCAATCAAACGGCCATCCTGCATGACCGCCACACGATTAGCAATGTCTTTGACAATCTGCATTTCATGCGTAATCAAAACAACCGTCAAGCCTAATTTTTGGTTCAAATCTTGCAACAAGGACAAAATCTGCTTGGTTGTCTTAGGATCAAGGGCAGAAGTTGACTCATCTGAAATCAAGATTTTTGGATCATTGGCCAAGGCACGTGCAATGGCTACACGCTGTTTTTGCCCTCCTGATAGTTGTGAAGGGTAGTTTTCAGCACGATCCGCCAAGCCAACCAAGTCCAACAACTTAGCTACTTTAGCTTTCTTTTCTTCCTTGCTGAGTCCAGAGTGTTTGAGGGCAAAGGCTACATTTTCCTCTGCTGTCTTTTGGCTCATCAGGTTGAAATGCTGGAAAATCATCCCAATGTCTTGGCGCTTACGACGCAACTGCTCTGCCGTCAGAGTGACCTTACCATCAAAAATCACATCGTCATCAATGGTAATTTTCCCAGCAGATGGCTTTTGCAAGAGGTTAATCACCCGTACAAGGGTTGATTTCCCTGCTCCAGAATATCCAACGATACCGTAGATATCCCCTTCTTGGATGTGAATGGTCACATCCTTGACCGCTGTGATAGTTCTCTTCTTCTGGTGAAAAGTCACATCGATCTGATCTAACTTGATAATATCTCTACTCATAGCTTCTAATCAGCTCCTCTACTAATTCAATATGGGTGTAGTAATCGGCGATTCGCACGTTTTCATCTCCACCGTGGTCTCGGCTATTTGCATTTCCTAGACCGAAAGCCACCATGGGTACCTCTAAGGCATCAAAGACCGTATGCATGGGCCCTGTCCCCGCCGTGGTCGGTAAGACCGATACGCCCTGTGGATAGAATTTCTTGGCTAACTCGATTACGTTGAGAATGGCTGGCGCACTCATATCGCTTCGATAGCTCATCTCTCCCAAGGTATAGTATAATTCTACCTTATCAAAGCCATTTTTGTCTAGCTGTTTCCGAATTTTTTCCAGAACGTCATGCGGTTCTAGGCCAGGAACCAAACGAACCTCTAGCTTGGCACTGGCTTCTGCTGGCAAAATCGTTTTAACCCCTTGCCCTTGATAACCTGACTGAATCCCTTCGATATTAAGGGCTGGCTCAAAAAAGAAACGTTTTAGAAAGGCTGCACGTTCCTCTTGTAAGAGAGGCAATTCCAAACCATAAATGCGACTAATTTCCTCTGGATTGCGTTGGGCATAGGTAGCCACCAAGGCCAATTCTCGTTCATTTGGCTCTTGAACATCCTCATACAAGCCTTCTACCAAGATACGTCCATCAGCAGCTCGCAGACTACTTAAGGCCTGGATAAGATACCACGGTGCTGACTCCACGACACCACCATAACTCGAGTGGATATCCACATCAGCACTTTTCACCTTAGCATCAAAGGTTACAATTCCCTTGTTTCCGCCAGAGATTTCCAGCTGTTCCAAGGCGTTCTTTGCCCCTTGCTCCCAGACTAGCAAGTCCGCCCCACGAAGTTTGTCTGCGTGTTTCTCTAAATACTTATCTAGATCCATGGAAGCAGACTCCTCTGCCCCTTCCATGATAAAGCTGATATTGACAGGCAGGTCATCATGGTGCTGCATATACTTTCTCAAAGCACTCAAACGAGCTGTGATGTGGCCTTTGTCGTCGTCAACCCCACGCCCATATATAAAGCCATTTCGCACAGAAAGGGTAAAGGGATTCTCTGTCCACACCTGGTCGCCATCCGCTGGAACGGTGTCATAGTGATTATAGAAGATTAAGGTCTTGGCATCCGGACGCGAACTCCTGAAGTGCGCCATGACAAAGGGCGCCGTATAAGTCTCATCAATCTCCACTTCAGCCCCAACACGCTTGAAAATCTCACCCAGATAGTTGGCAACTTCCTTAAGTCCAACCTGTTGGGCAAAGACCGATTTCTTAGAAATCAAGGTACGCAAAACCTCAAAATAATGCTGGGCCACATGATCCTTTTCAAATTTTTCAATCTGTTCTTGTTCGCTAGGAAAAACCATTTTCTCTCTACCTTTCTATGAACGTATAGTCTTCTTTACAATCCATGCTCTATACAAAAGCAAGAGGTGGAAACTCTCTCCCACCTCCCTGTGTCTTATTACCAAACTGGTTGGTCCAAACCGTCTGATGTTTCTTCGATAACTTTTTTCACTTCATCAGTGTGGTAAGCCGCGATCACTTTCTTGATGGCATCAGCCTTAGGTGATGATTCCCAATCTTTTTTCGCAACGATGATGTTGTACCATTGTTTTGAATTTTCATCAGCTTGTTCTTTGAAGAGTGCTTTCTTGTAGTCCAATTTTGCTTCTGTAACGAAGGTATTGTTTACAACGGCAGCATCAACTGATGACAATGAACGAGCTGTTTGGCTAGCGTCCAATTCAGTAATCTTCAAGTTCTTTGGATTTTCTGTGATGTTAGCAACTGTTGCGAGTGCAGTTCCAGAAACGTCCAATTTAATCAAACCAGCTGATTGAAGCAAGTAAAGCGCACGGCTTTCGTTTGTTGCATCGTTTGGTACGGCGATTTCACCGTTATCTGGGATTTCTTCCACTTTGGTGTACTTGTTTTCTTCCCCATTTTTACCTGAGTAAAGACGGATTGGTGAGATGTAGGTATCTGCAATCGCTACAAGGTCTTTCCCGTTTTCTTTGTTCCAGTTATTCAAGAAGTTGTAGTGTTGGAAAGCATTCAAGTCTACTTCACCATCAGCAGTTGCCTTGTTTGGTTGTGAGTAGTCTGTGAACTCTGTAAATTCCAATTTAATTCCATCTTTTTCAACCAATTCTTGGATTTTATCCCAACGCGCTTCTTCAGAACCGCTACGGTTAACTGTTGCGATTCTGATAGTTGTTGCATTGTCTGCTTTCTTTTCTGAATTTCCGCAAGCGGCAAGAGCCAAACCTGCGACCGTAGCAAGAGCTGCTACACCGAGCCATTTTTTAATTTTCATGATTTTTTCTCCTTTAAAAATAATACCGTAATAGTATCTCATACTTTATTTGAATTAGCAAATTGTTATTAGATAGGCAGACATATAGTTTGAAACTATATACCTGAAAATTGAGAAATCATCCGTCTTTCTCAGACTGGATGATTTCATACGATTATTTAATATCAGCTTCTGCTGGGAGATAAGTGTCCCCGAAGAACTGTTTAGACAATTTTTCAAGAGTTCCGTCTTTGTAGAGTTCTTGGATTCGTTTGTCTACAAATGATTTCAACTCATCTTGACCTTTAGCAAGAAGTGGGTAAACGTAAGGTTGTTGGTCGCTTGGAAGTTCAATGACTTTCAAGTTGTCCAAACCTTGGTTCTTAATAACTGTTTCAACACCGATTTTATCAAAAATTTTGTAGTCAAACTGACCATCGCTCAAACGAGACATGATTTGTTGGAAATCAGCCTTGGTGTAGTTAAGAACAGTTGGATTGTCTGCGTGTTGTTTGTTATAATCTTCTAGCTGTTTAGCTGATGTTGTCCCTTGAACGACCTCAGTAGACTTGCCTCCGATATCATCAAGTGACTTGATGCTGTCGTCGTCTTTCTTCACAACGAGAACGTTAGGGTTTTTAGCAGTTGGAGCTGCATAAAGGTACTTTTCAGCACGTTCTTTGGTATAGCTGATATTGTTCACAGCCATTTGGTAGCGATCGCTATCAAGACCTGCAAAAACACCTGACCACTCTGTCTTTTCAAACTTGACGTCGTATTTGTCAGAGTCTTTAAAGATAGCACGGACTACTTCAATCTCATAACCAGTCAACTCACCGTTGTCTTCATAGTTGAATGGTTTTGGTGAAGCATTGGTTGCAACGATAATTTCTTTCTTACCAGCTGCCTCTCCTTCTTTCTTATCTCCACCTGAGCAAGCTGCTAGTACACCTGCGGCAACAAGTCCTAGAGCAGCAAGAGATGAATATTTGACGATTTTTTTCATGTCATTTCCTCCAAAATAGAATACTTTACTATCTTAACAGAAAATATTTTTTTTCGCCATTATATGATTTCTATCTCGGTGATAGGTTTTTCTTATGGCTGACTAAAAGACCAGACGCAAGACTGCGATCAAGACCACTCCGAAAAGAACCGTACCCACTAGATTGCGGTAGCGAAAGGCTACCCAAGCCGTTGGAAAGACTGCTAAAAAGTCCAGCCATTTGATCTGAGGAAGGCTCCCAACCTTGCCAGTCACTACACTTGAAAGGATCAAGGCAAAGATAATGGAAACAGGCAAGAACTTCAAAAACCGCTCGACGATAGCAGGCAATCCCTTATACTTGACCAATATGAAGGGAATCATGCGGGGAATCCAAGTCACTAATCCAGAAAAGACGATTGCCATTAAAATATACTTACTGACCATCTAAGACCACCCCCATGGTACAACCTAGCAAGGTCGCAAACAAAACAGCTAGTGACTGAGACACCACTGTCAAGAGCAAAACGAAGGACACCGCAACAACTGCTAGAATCCGCAGCAGATTCCGTACAGGAACCTGTCTTTGCATAATCTGAAATTGTGAAGTAAAAATCCCGATAAACATCCCAACAAGGGCAAAGTCCAAGCCAAAGACCTCAGGATTTGGAAGAAGGCCACCTAAAGCTGTCCCCGCCACTGTCCCAATAAACCAGGCTACATAACTATTGAGATTGTTCCCGTGCATCCACATGGGATGAACCTTGTCTGTATGGGCTAATTCTCCCATCAAGACCCCATAGGTCTCATCTGTCAGGAGACTGGACATGCCAATATTTTGCCAGAGACTAGTATGACGGAAATAGGTTGATGCATGCAGGCTCAGCAAAAAGAGTCGCAAGTTGATCAAAAAGACCGTCATAGCAATAGCTGCCACAGGCGCTTGTACCGCAATCAGTGCCAACATGGCAAACTGGGCGCTCCCAGCATAAACAAAGAGGCTCATCAAGCCCATCTCAACAGGTGTCACATAGGGCGCGCCGATAATCCCACAAGCCAGACCAATGCTGACATAGCCAAGGGCAGTCGGCATGGCCGCCTGTACACCTTCCCAAAATCCTTTTTCTTTCATCCTTCTCCTCATATTCTCTCCAATTGAGGCTGTTCGTCATCACAGCCACAGCAAGGAATATTATAACATATTCAAAGAAGAGAAAAAAGTCAGCTGATTTTGGCCGTCATAAAAAGACTGGCAATCCAGTCTCAAACACCTATTATACAAATTCTCCTCTAAATGCTCTCACGAATATTCAAGAGCATGACAAATGCGGTTAGGAGCAATAGTAACAGAATAAAGCTGACCGCTAGGGTCCCAAAACTTGTAGCAATCGTTACGAAAACGATTGTGAATAGACTTGGTAAAACAACCGTAATAGCACCAATAGAGGATTGAACCGCTCCCATTGACTCCTCAGGTATTTGTTTAAAGACGAGTTCTTGCAATCTAGGAGAGAGTATCCCTGCGATGAAGGCATCCAAGGAGCTGAAAAGCAGAATCAAACCAAAATGAACTGTGGCAAATCCTACTAGAAGGAGTAACTGGATGACGACCGAAGCGTAGAGAGCTGTTTTTATAGAAATCATATTTTTCAGATAACCACTTACAAGGCTTCCGACAATAAGTGCTAACAATTCTAGTGTTGATAACAAAGCGAGTGATTGACCAGTTTGTAAATTCAAAAACGGTTGGTTTCTTAAAAAAAGAGTCGAAATAGGAACAGTGACATTGATCACAGCTTGGCTGATAGAGACGATAAATAAAATGAAGATTACTCTATCCATATTCCAGATCAATTTCGATGATTGGAACAAATGCTGGCAAAACGATTTTATAGAAAGACCTTCTTGATAGCTAATTGTTTTTTCAACTTTCAAAAGATCATTTTTTATGAGAAGAATACCTACAAATGCTATCAGAAACGTCAGAGCGTTTAGCAAAGAAATAAACTGAATGGAAAGAATTCCTAGTAAAATCCCTCCTAGAATATTACTGATTGTCCGAACTAAACTAACTGTGGATTGTTTAAAGCCAATGGCTTCTGTCAGATGTTCTTTCCCAATGATTCTTATAAAAATAGGAGTTAGCATGGCTCCTGAAAAGTAACTCAATGTATCCGACAAGAGGTTCATCAAACAAATAAAGAATACAAGCCATAAGGAAAAGGACTTCCCTGAAAGCGAAAGTGCCACTATAGAATAAAGTACAAATTTGACAAAACTAATAACCGTATACTTTAAAACACGATGATGTTGAAAGTCAGCCAAAACTCCCATAAAGATTTGCAGAACTTGAGGAACAGTCTCTGAAATCGTAATGAGTAAAATTGCCAAGGGGGCAAACGAAGCATCTGCCACATAATTCAAAAAAGCAAGATAAAAAATCGTATCCCCAACCGTTGAGATCCACTGGTTGATGGTTAATTGCCTAAAATCTCTATTTTGAATAAATACTTTCATCGCAACTCCTTTTTGAGTTCAAATGGGAAGTTTTCCCCAATGATAGACCGATATTGCTGAGCTCCTAAAATTACAGCAACGGTAAAATTTGACCAATGCCATTGTAGACTATGTGCAGTCCAATAGGCCAATAAATGGACTTTGTCACTCTAAATAAGACTGCAAATATAAGACCGCCACCCATATATACAAAAAAGTCTGTCAAGACCCAACCATGATTACTAATATGCAAGACCCCGAATAAAACAGCCGAACCGAGCACATCCAGTCCCCATTTCTTTCCTTTTTCCAGAGCGGTCATCACCAATCCACGATAAATCATCTCTTCAAAAATGGGACCTGCAATCACAGGATAGAAAAAATACATCAAAAATGCTGTAGTTCCTGTAAAAGTAGGGACATCCAGTTGATAAGCAATTTCATTTTTGGTAGATGGTAAAAGATAAAATGTGACGAAATTCCAAATCACAAAAGCAAGAAGAGCTAAAAAGGAATAAAAAAGATAGGATCCCTTAAATTTTCGACTGTTGATTTTCTGCCATTTCCCTGACCAAACCATAACAATAATAGCAAGCAGAACCACAAGAAAATTCAACATCATATCCGACAAATAATAGGCAAAGTCAGATAGACCAGCAGCAAGGTCGCTATGTAAAAGCAAACGAATGAAGAACTGGTCAGAAATGACAAGTAGAATAGCTATTAAAAAATAGTAGCGTGAGATTATCTTTTTCATATTTCATCTTTCTAATACCCAAACACCAGTAAACTGACGATGATTAAAAAGGTATTCCACAAGATGTGAAGGGCCATTGACCAATAAATTGAACGTGTATAACGAAAGAGCATGCAGAGTAGCAGACCTGCTCCTGCATAAACGATGAAGTCTGTTAACACCCATCCATATTGTAAAACATGGATGAGACTAAAGAGTGTGGAAGAAATGATAACATCAATATAGTATTTTTTAAATTTAGATAGGGCTGTCATCAGAAGTCCGCGGAAAACTAATTCCTCAACTATCGGAGCAATAAGACTGCCGTAGAGAATACGTGTCACAAAATAACTAATTCCCGTCAAATTGGCTACGGTTTCTTTTATAGCACTACCATTTTGCGTGTTGGGAAAGATTCGAGTCGTTATATTTACCCACAAAAACATCAATATAAAGGAAAGAAAGAAGAGACCCAGATAGGACCAACGAAACTGGAAGCGACCGTACTCTTTCCAACGTTGACTCTTAACAAGAACCACAGTAGCAGCAATTCCTTCAATTACTATCAATAAAATTTGAATCCCATAAAATCCAAAATCTGATAATTGATCCATGAACTCTAATCTCACTACTAAATTAAAAATCAAGTAATAAGACATAAGTACCAAAATGGTCCCTAGGTAAAATTTCGTTTCTTCCCTTTTCATAGTTTTTTCTCCTAAATGTTAGTTACGACGTTTTCCAAACAGTCCTTCAATCAGCCCACTCGACCAATCAAATGCTCCATAAGGTCTAGGACTAATACCTCTACCTCTCCCCAAGCAGGCAAAGCACTACCACCACAACCAATATTTTCACCCACACAAGCCATAGTGAAGTTTCCACCGTAAACCTGCTCCAACTCCACTTCTACGACCTAGGATTTGCTTCAAATGACTTACAACAATAGTATAACACGGCAATCACTACATTTTAGAAAATCGCATATTTGACATTTTTTCTCATAGAAATTTTAAATTTGCGATTGTGGACTACTCAATAAGCTCTTTGAATTGCTGTAAGCGTAGTTCAAAAAGGGCTGTTAATTGAGGATTTTCTAATATTTTCAGAGATTGGATAAAGTGTTCAATCTCTTTTTGATTGCTCCCCTTAGTTTGAAGGAAAACATTCAACTTCTTTAAAAATTGCCACAATAATCTCTCAAAGACATCGTATGGTCGAAGCATACTCTCCAACTCGGCTTCAAAGATTGGGATATAAGAAAAAAGTTTGCGCTCCATGAGCTCTGATATGATATTCAAAAAGCCACTTTTCATATACAGTCTATTGTGTCCCAATTCTTTAAATTCCTTGGATTTTTCAAGTAAAGAGGTTGATAAAAAAATCAGGTCTTGGTTGCTCAAGAAGGGCCTGGTATTGCAAAAAAGATAGAGTTCAAACCAGGTCCAAGACTCGATAGCATAGAGATAGCTAGTCAAAAACTCGCTATCCTCCTCTTCTAGCGGATAGTTTTTATCTAAGGAATGGATGGCATTTTTAATCACAATAGCATTCAAACGACGATAGGTCTGCGCCATCTGTTCTTGCTCGACTTCCTCTAATAGTTGCTCTAAACCTGCTATATCTTGATGGGCAAAGCGATCCACAACCCTTCTACCAATTCGCATATGTGGGGATTCTTGATAGTTATTAAGCTTGTGTCCAAACTCATCGAAGGTCACATTTATCCCTTGGATAGCTAGTATCAGTTTATCCGCAGACAGCATAGACTGCCCCAGTTCAAACTTGGATAACTGGGATGCTGTCAGTCCATTACAAGCCACATCTGACTGCTTGAGTTTCCTCGCCAGCCTCAATTCTTTGTAAAATTCTCCCAATTCCTGTTTTTCAATCATGGCCAAACTCCCCTTAAAGATTCTCTTTACTATTCTATTCGTAAAAAATTTTACTTTTTTAACATATTATAAAATATTTTAGCAAAAAAGCCAGCTCAAAGCTGACTCTTTATTCCACCGTATCAAAGGCGAGACTCGGTTTGGCATTGAGGTCCAAGCCTGCGAAGTTTTCTTTGTTCCACTCGCTGACGCTGGCATAGGCAATCATACCTGCATTATCTCCACAAAGGCGTAGGGGGGGGATGATAACCTTGACATCTGTGATTTCGGCTGCTAGGCGTTCTCTGAGGCCTTTATTAGCTGCCACGCCACCTGCCACAACTAGAGTTTTAACAGGGTATTTTCCCAAGGCTTTCTTGGTTTTTGCCATAAGAATATCCATGACTGCTGCTTGGAAGGACGCTGACAGGTCTTCCTTGGACAAGCTTTCTCCCTTTTGCTCGGCATTGTGGTGAAGATTGATAAAGGCAGACTTCAAACCTGAGAATGAGAACTCTAGATTGTCCTCCTTAATCATGGCACGAGGGAAATCATAAATATCCTGCCCTTGATGAGCTAGCTCATCAATTTCGCGACCTGCAGGATAGGTCAAGCCCATGACACGGCCGACCTTATCATAAGCCTCACCAACCGCATCATCCCGCGTTTCCCCAACAATCTTATAATCCCCAGCCTCAGAAACATAGACCAACTCCGTGTGCCCACCGCTAACCAAGAGAGCTAGCAAGGGAAACTCCAAAGGCTCAACGCTCTGAGCCGCCATGAGGTGACCAGCCATGTGATTCACGGGGATCAGCGGAAGTCCATGAGCCCAAGCAAAGGCCTTGGCAACTGACAAACCAACTAGCAGTGCTCCGACCAAGCCTGGTCCGTAGGTAACAGCCACAGCCGTTACATCCTCTTCGGTAATTCCTGCTTCTGCTAGCGCCTCCTCGATGCAGGCTGTAATAACTTCGACATGGTGACGACTGGCTACTTCTGGAACTACGCCCCCAAAACGTTTGTGACTCTCAATTTGACTCGCAATGACATTGGACAAGAGCTCATCATCGTTTTTCAGTACGGCGACACTGGTCTCATCACAGGATGTCTCAAATGCTAAAATATATCTATCCTTCATCTATTTCTCTCTTCATGATAATGGCGTCCTCGACTGGGTCATGGTAGTAGCCCTTTCTCTCAGCGATGACCGCCATCTTTTCTTTCTTGTAAAATGCTTGCGCTCGTTGGTTTGACTTTCTGACTTCTAGGAAAATTTCCTTATCTACCGGCAATTGAGTAAACAAGGCTGACGCAATCCCCTGACTCTGATAGGTTTGTTTGACAGCGATTTGCAGGACTTCTGCCTCAAAGAGATTCTCCTGAACGGCTAGAAAGCCAATCACTTCTGCCCCATCATAAGCTAGAGCATACCAAGTTTGGTCTTGGGACAGGTCTGCTTGGATTTGTTCCAGCGTCCACGGATTGACTGGATAAACAGCTGCCATGACAGCGTAAATAGCTTGAGCCAGGTCAGGCTGTCTTTGAATTCGTTTGATCTCTATCATAGGCGTTTAATGTAGGACTCGCCAGACTCGGTGTGATTCTTGAGCCAATTTTCCTCAGCTTCAACACGTTTGAGGTAATTTGGCACAAAGTCGTGCAAGGAGTCTGCTTTCTTGTCCCATGCCCAAAGAGCTAGATTAGCTGCATTTGGCAAGGTCTCTTGGGAACTAGCTTGTGGTAGCTGCTCTTGAATCTGCTCCACAAAGGCTTCAACCTCTCCAACAAAGGTCACGTGTTCAGCATCCTTGACTTTTTCTAGCACTTCCGCAAAGGACAAGTGTGCTTCTGGCATAACAGGTTTGGCATTTTCATAAAATCCTGCATAAACATTGTTGCGACGCGCATCCATCAAGGGAACAACTAAGCCTTCTTGTTGGCGTGGCACCAGAGCCAAGAGGCTAGACATACCAACTAACTCAATGTTCAGGGTATGAGCCAAGGTCTTGGCAGTTGCTACCGCAATTCGTAAGCCTGTGTAGCTACCTGGGCCTTCAGCCACCACGATTCGATCCAAATCCTTGGGTGTCCAATCCAGACTGCCCATCAAAAAATCGATGGCAGGCATGAGGGTAATACTGTGATTTTTCTTGATATTGATCATAGTCTCGGCAAGAACCTGCTTGTCCTCTAAAATAGCGAGAGAAAGAGCCTTGCTGGACGTATCAAAAGCTAATACTTTCATAACACATTCCTATCTTTTTGTCTGTTTACTATTATACTACAAAAGCAGACACATGGGAATTTTCTTTGTTTTGAAACAAAAGGACCTGCCACTTAGACAAGCAATTCTACACAACAAATTCAAAAAAGTTGTAGCTTTTTTGAATAGAAAAGTGAACAAGGAAATTGAAAGGTTCTTCGTAAAAAATTTGGATCAGGCATATATGTTTCAACTCGATTTTCGACGTTAGAAATCATCGTCATAACAATAAAGATAGCACCTAAAAATAGAAAAATCCATCCCATCTAAAGACGAGGTGGATTTTCTGTTTATCTAGAGAAATAATTAACTTTAAGCGTTTAAACCAAAGTAGAAAACGAGCCAGACAACATAGGTGACCAGGAGGAGAAAAATTGAATAGAGCGTCACAAAAGCAAGCTTCCAAAGGAACTTTGTTTTGCGGTGTTCCAGATGAACAAACAGGGCATTCCCTCCATAGACACAAGCTACAAAGACTATAAACACCAGGAGGCGAACCCCTATCGCAAATTCAAACAAACTAAACATTCTTAATCCTCCTTTTGGTATTGCTATTTTTATATAAACTGTTGACAATGTTGGTCTATCAATGTTAAAATGTATTTCAACACTGGTAGGAAAATCAGGTTGAGTCATTGACTCTTCGGGTTGCAGTGCTATCCCTGAAACTTTGGTTTCTAAAGAACTGAAATTGCGATTGAACAATTCGCCCCCCAATGTTATTAGTAGGCTCTTGACTTTGGTCAGGAGCTTTTTGATGCTTTTAAAGTTGATTCCCTCAGTAAGTTATAGTAAAGTATAAATATCGAGAGGATAACGTAGGACGACTGGTAACAGAGCGTTCAAAGGTACCAACTTCTGGTACGGGTGTGGGACTGCCTTCAGCTTTGAGCTGTAAAGACCCCTGACTACCATTGGTCCTCTCTTTTTGCTTACTCTTAGATTAAGGACTTTTCTTTGCCTCTTTAGTAAACACTCCACTCCATGCTATTTCTACATCATTTTACTTATAGATTGACTTCTTAGCTGAGTAGATGATAAAATAGGGTAAAGGTTGAGATTTGGTCTGACTTGGTGACAAGTCTTTCAAAGGTTGTGATTCAATCACTTCAGGTAATGGTGCTGCCCCTTGAGCTTGCTCAGAAAGATCCCTTAATTTTGTCTCAGCCTTTTTATTTGCTCTTGAGATTTCTCAAGAGCTTTTTCTTTTTTCAAAGATATCATTCTGCCCCAACCATCTACTCCAACGATTAATGAAACTAGAACTGTATTCTTCCTCAAATCTACTATCTCTTTAGATTCCCCCTTTAATTATAACACCTAAGCGCTCTCCGACCAAATCCTACCTGTCTTTTTGCTTCCTCTTTCCCTCCCGACTTTCTCGTTTCTGTCTTTTACTAATCTTTCATTTTGTGGTATAATTGAAATAATTGTAACGAATCAAGGTCAATCTAGACACAAAATGGAATGAAATTAAGCAAATCTCTGCTAAAAGTTTGGAATAAGTTGACCTATAAATAGAAAGGAACTATATGATTTACAAAGTTTTTTATCAAGAAACAAAAGAACGTAGCCCACGTCGTGAAACAACACGCTCACTTTACCTAGACATCGATGCCAACTCAGAACTTGAGGGCCGTATCGCTGCTCGCCAACTTGTCGAAGAAAACCGCCCAGAGTACAATATCGAATTTATCGAACTCTTGTCTGACAAATTGCTAGATTACGAAAAAGAAACTGGCGCTTTCGAGATTACGGAGTTCTAATATGGCCTACACTCTTAAACCTGAAGAAGTCGGCGTTTTTGCCATCGGTGGTCTGGGAGAAATCGGAAAAAACACATACGGAATTGAATACCAAGACGAGATTATCATCGTCGATGCTGGGATTAAATTCCCAGAAGATGACTTGCTGGGTATCGACTATGTCATTCCTGATTATTCTTACATCGTAGACAATATTGACCGCGTCAAGGCTGTTTTGATCACACACGGACACGAGGACCACATTGGTGGGATTCCTTTCCTGCTCAAACAAGCAAATGTCCCTATCTACGCTGGACCGCTTGCCCTGGCTTTGATCCGTGGAAAACTCGAAGAACACGGTCTCTTGCGTAACGCCAAACTTTACGAAATCAACCATAACACTGAGTTAACCTTTAAAAATCTCAAGGCAACTTTCTTTAGAACCACTCACTCCATTCCAGAGCCTTTGGGGATTGTCATCCATACTCCTCAAGGAAAAATCGTCTGTACGGGTGACTTCAAGTTCGACTTTACACCAGTTGGTGAACCTGCAGACTTGCACCGTATGGCTGCCCTTGGTGAAGAGGGTGTTCTCTGTCTCCTCTCTGACTCGACAAATGCAGAAGTGCCAACCTTTACCAACTCTGAAAAAGTCGTTGGCCAGTCCATCATGAAGATTATCCAAGGCATCGAAGGACGTATCATCTTTGCATCCTTTGCCTCAAATATCTTCCGTCTCCAGCAAGCAACGGATGCCGCTGTTAAAACTGGACGCAAGATTGCGGTCTTTGGACGTTCTATGGAAAAGGCCATTGTCAACGGAATCGAGCTCGGCTACATCAAAGCTCCTAAGGGAACCTTTATCGAGCCAAATGAAATCAAAGACTATCCTGCGGGCGAGATTCTAATCCTCTGTACAGGTAGTCAGGGTGAGCCGATGGCAGCCCTCTCTCGCATCGCCAACGGAACCCACCGTCAGGTACAACTCCAACCCGGCGATACCGTTATCTTCTCTTCTAGCCCAATCCCTGGAAACACCACTAGCGTCAACAAATTGATTAACACTATTTCTGAAGCTGGTGTCGAAGTTATCCACGGTAAGGTGAACAATATCCATACATCTGGACACGGTGGTCAGCAAGAGCAAAAACTCATGCTCCGCTTGATTAAGCCGAAATACTTCATGCCTGTCCACGGTGAATACCGCATGCAGAAAGTCCACGCTGGACTAGCGGTGGATACGGGTGTCGAGAAGGACAATATCTTTATCATGAGCAATGGTGATGTGCTTGCCCTTACTGCTAACTCAGCTCGTATCGCAGGTCATTTCAACGCCCAAGACATCTATGTCGATGGAAATCGTATCGGTGAAATCGGCGCTGCTGTCCTCAAAGACCGTCGTGATCTATCTGAAGACGGTGTAGTTCTAGCAGTCGCAACTGTTGACTTCAAGTCACAGATGATTCTTTCTGGCCCAGACATCCTCAGCCGAGGCTTTGTCTACATGAGAGAGTCTGGAGACTTGATTCGCCAAAGCCAGCGTATCCTCTTCAATGCTATTCGTATCGCGCTGAAGAACAAAGATGCCAGCGTTCAATCTGTCAATGGTGCCATTGTCAACGCTATTCGCCCCTTCCTTTATGAAAATACAGAACGTGAACCGATTATCATCCCGATGATCCTCACACCAGATGAAGAATAATACTCTTTGATTTTCATTGAATACAAGTCAAAAAAAACAGCCCCGTCTTCGGAGCTGTTTTTCTCTATGCTTTCTTTTCTTGATTTTTAGAAATACTACGATTTTTACCTTCAAGATACACCATCAAAATAGAAATATCTGCTGGATTTACTCCCGAAATACGGCTAGCTTGGCCGATGGTTTCTGGATTGATGAGTTTGAACTTCTGGCGAGCCTCTGTCGCGATAGAGTCAATATCATCCCAGTCGATATTGGCTGGAATGCGTTTTTCTTCCATTCGTTTCATCTTGGCAACCTGATCCATGGCTTTGGAAATATAGCCTTCGTACTTGATTTCTGTTTCAATCAATTCGATAATCTTGTCATCCAAGTCCTCTGCAGCTGGTCCGATGAAGGCCACCACATCTTGATAAGAAACTTCTGGACGGCGAAGGAATTCCTTGGCTGTCACTGCATCTGTCAATGGCTTGAAGCCCATCTCCTCAACCTTAGCATTGGTTGCCTTGACTGGCTTGAGTTTGATACTGTCGAGACGCTTCATCTCATTGTCAAATTGATTTTTCTTGATTTCAAAGCGAGCCCAGCGTTCATCATCCACAAGCCCAATCTCTCGACCCATCTCGGTCAAACGCATATCCGCATTGTCATGGCGGAGAATAAGGCGGTATTCAGCACGACTGGTCAAAAGACGATAGGGTTCAATGGTTCCTTTAGTCACCAAATCATCAATCATGACCCCAATATAACCGTCACTGCGCTTCAAAATCAATTCAGGCTTGCCTTGGATTTTCAGAGCCGCATTAATCCCAGCGATAATCCCTTGACCAGCAGCTTCTTCGTAACCTGATGTTCCATTTGTCTGACCAGCAGTGAAAAGCCCTGAGATTTTCTTGGTTTCAAGTGTTGCACGCAACTGGTGTGGCAAGACCATGTCATACTCAATGGCATAACCAGTACGCATCATCTCAGCATTTTCCAACCCTTTGATGGAATGTACCAGCTCACGCTGGACATCCTCAGGCAGACTGGTTGATAAACCTTGAACGTATACTTCCTCAGTGTCACGCCCTTCGGGTTCTAGAAATAGTTGGTGACGTTCCTTGTCCGCAAAGCGCACAATCTTATCCTCAATCGATGGACAGTAACGAGGTCCCACTCCCTTAACTACACCCGTAAACATAGGCGCACGGTGGAGGTTGTTTTGGATAATCTCATGACTGGTACCGTTGGTATAAGTCAACCAGCATGGCACTTGGTCCTTGACATAATCCTCATCACGTGAAGTGTATGAGAAGTGATTAGGGGCCTCGTCTCCTGGCTGAATCTCTGTCACGTCATAATTGATAGAGGAAGCCTTAACACGTGGAGGCGTTCCTGTCTTGAAACGACCAATTTCGAGTCCCAGTTCCTTGAGATTATCAGCTAGGTTAATCGAAGCCAGACTGTGGTTTGGTCCTGACGAGTACTTGAGATCTCCGATGATAATTTCCCCACGGAGGGCAGTTCCTGTGGTCACAATTACAGCCTTAGCAGCATATTCTTGATGGGTGGCTGTACGCACACCGACAACCTTGCCATCTTCCACCAAAATCTCATCAATCATGGTTTGACGAAGGGTCAGATTTTCTTGATTTTCAACTGTCTTGCGCATTTCCTTAGAGTAAAGTTCCTTGTCAGCCTGCGCACGAAGAGCGCGAACGGCTGGGCCTTTCCCTGTGTTGAGCATCTTCATCTGGATGTAAGTCTTGTCAATGGTCTTGGCCATTTCGCCACCGAGGGCATCGACTTCACGCACAACAATCCCCTTGGCAGAACCACCGATTGAAGGGTTACAAGGCATGAAAGCCAGCATTTCAATGTTGATGGTTGCAAGCAAGACCTTACAGCCCATACGGCTAGCAGCTAGAGATGCCTCCACCCCAGCGTGCCCCGCACCGATTACAATAATATCGTATTCTTCCGTAAAATTATAAGTCATTTCTTAACCTTTCAAAAATTTCTCGCAAATAAGGAACTAACTTCTCCTCCTCTAGAGCTTGATCCATAGTAACCCATTTAAAGTGTGTATGCTCTTCAGGATCTAATCTGATAATTGGCTTCTCCCCAACCCACTCTGCTTTATAAACTAAGCGAGTAAAAACCGTATCCTTAGAGGTATCCAGTTGACTATCTTCGTGAAGAAGTTTGAGCGAACTGCTATCTAGCCTAACTCCCGCTTCTTCAATGCATTCTCTAAGAGCACCATCTCGCGGAAGTTCACCCTTTTCAACCCCGCCACCAGGAATATCCCAGTAAGTTGGATAAACGTTGGGTTCTCCTCTTTTAATTTCCGAACGCTGAATGAGTAAATAATCACCACCACTATAAACAAGTACATGGGCAATAAGCTTAACCATCATTTTCTCTCCTATTCCTCAAGATGGATGTGTCTTAGTTGGCCGTCCCAATCCGGTAGAGCTGTTTTCAAAAAGGCTGGAACTAGCTGGATATTCTGGAGCTGATCCAAGTCAATCCACTCACAGGGCTGCCTTTTCTCGTCTTCCTGCATGGTCAATGGGGCATCTTCAAGTAAGTTCACCAGATAATGAAACTCAATGTTGTGATAGGAAACACCGTCTTGTTCAAAACGATTTTCAACCACAAAGGCTAGTCGCCCAGCTTGAGCTTTGACACCTAGTTCTTCCCTCACTTCACGGACTACCGCGCCTTCCGTGCTTTCATTGACTTGAATCGCACCGCCAATAGTGTAATACTTACCCTTATCTTTGGTAACTAGGAGCTTGCCATTTTGGAGAATTAAGGCTGTCGCCCGAACACCAAAGACCGTGTCTCCCACTGTTGTCCGAAAGTCTTGTTGAGTCATTTTTGTCCTTTCCCTTAAACGACACAAAAACAGTCAAAACTCCAAAGAAGTGCAGGACAAAAAGCCTGCAACATCCATGAGCTTTGACCATCATTTCTATTGCTTTTATTATTGTAGCAAATTGAGAAAATTTGTCAATCTAAATGTACTGACAAACTTGTCCATCGCGGTAGGCATTGTCAATCAAACCGCCACCGAGACACTCTTCACCATCGTAAAAGACAACTGCCTGTCCTGGTGTGATCGCGCGTTGCGGTTCCGCAAAGATAACTTCTGCCTTATCTCCTTTAACATGTACTGTCACCTTAGAGTCAGGCTGACGGTAGCGGAATTTAGCTGTACATTCGAGCGTAAATTCCTCTGGCATCTCACGAGTAAAGTGGACTTGACTGGCTTCTAGGCTTGTTGACATAAGCGAATCATGGTAGAATCCTTGACCGACATAGAGGATATTCTTGCTTAGGTCTTTTCCGACAACGAACCAAGGGGCATTGTCACCGCCGTGTTGGCCACCGATACCGAGACCGCCACGCTGACCGATTGTATAGTACATCAGACCTGCATGCTCACCCATATCGCGACCATCCACAGTCATCATACGACCAGGCTGGGCTGGTAAGTAGTTGCTGAGAAAGTTTTTAAAGTTCTTTTCTCCGATAAAACAAATCCCTGTCGAATCTTTCTTCTTAGCAGTCACAAGTCCTGCTTCTTCAGCTAGTCTGCGAACTTCAGGCTTTTCCAAATGTCCCAAGGGGAACATGGTTTTTTGGAGTTGTTCTTGCGAAAGTTGGCTGAGGAAATAGGTCTGATCCTTGCCATTGTCCACGCCACGAAGCATGTGAACGATGCCATCCTCATCACGCGCCACTCGAGCATAATGCCCAGTCGCTACATAGTCTGCCCCCAAGGTCATAGCATAGTCCAAAAAGGCCTTGAACTTGATTTCCTTGTTACACATAACATCTGGATTTGGCGTGCGCCCCGCACGGTATTCCGCTAGGAAATACTCAAAAACGCGGTCCCAGTACTCTTTTTCAAAATTGACAGAGTAGTAGGGAATGCCGATCTGGTCTGCCACCGCAGCCACATCCTTGTAATCTTCGGTCGCCGTACAGACGCCGTTTTCATCTGTGTCATCCCAGTTCTTCATGAAGATACCGATCACATCGTAGCCCTGCTCCTTGAGCAAGAGAGCCGTCACCGACGAATCAACACCACCACTCATCCCCACGACAACACGTGTTTTAGAGTTATCACTCATGGTAAGTCTCCCATCTATTCGTTTATTCACGATTGAAGGTCGTGTGTGCTTCAACGATTGAAGGTCGCTTGAGCAGTATTCATTATAACATGCTTGGTTGGAGAAGACAAGAAAGAGGCTGATAAATCATCTCAGCCTCTCTTTCATACTTTGCAAATGAATCAATTTTCCCCTTTAAGTTCTTTCTTCGCTTGTTCTATCTGGTATTTCACTTGCTCAAAGCCGGTTCCTCCTAAGGAATTCCGTCTCTGAACAGCGGTTTCCGGGCGCAAGTAGATATAGATATCCTCCTCAATCAAGGGATGGTAGACTTGCAACTCCTTCAAATCCCAATCTTGGATATTTTTACCATGCTTGATAGAGTCTAGAACCAATTTCCCTACAATTTCATGTGCTTCTCTAAAGGGGAGGCCTTTTTCAGCCAAATAATCTGCCAGTTCGGTCGCATTCGAAAAATCATTCTCTGTAGATTGCTGCATTTTGGCCTTATTAACCTGCATGCTCGATAGCATACCTGCCAACACATCCAGAGAATTTAAAATCGTTTCTACTGTATCAAACATGCCTTCCTTGTCCTCTTGCAAATCTTTATTGTAGGCTAGAGGCAAAGATTTCATGACGGTTAATAGCCCGAGTAAGTGCCCGTAAACTCGTCCTGTCTTCCCTCGAATCAATTCGGCCATATCAGGATTTTTCTTCTGGGGCATGATAGACGAACCTGTTGAAAAGCTATCAGACAAGCTAATGTACTGATACTCAAAACTACACCAATTGATGATTTCTTCACAAAAACGACTCATATGCATCATCAAAATGCTGGCATTTGACAGGAATTCCAAGATAAAATCACGGTCACTCACTGCGTCCAAGGAATTGGCATAGGGTTGTTGGAAGCCCAATAAATCACTCGATAATTGACGATCGATTGGAAAAGTTGTCCCCGCCAAGGCCGCCGCACCCAGTGGAGATAGATCCGTATGTTTCAGGTTAAATGCAAAGCGTTGGCTATCCCTTTGAAACATATTGTAATAAGCCATGAGATGGTGGGCAAGACTAATCGGTTGGGCATGCTGCAGATGGGTATAACCCGGCATGATGGTTTCCACATGTTTTTCAGCCAAATCCAGCAAAACACTGTTCAGATTTGCCAACTTATCCAAGACATGGCCAAGTTGCTCCTTTAGATATAAGTGCATATCCGTTGCGACTTGGTCATTCCGAGAACGTGCCGTATGTAGTTTCCCAGCCAGAGGACCGATTTTCTCTGTCAGCAACACTTCCATATTCATATGAATATCTTCATTTGCAATATCAAAATGAAGCTTTCCTGCCTCTAAATCTCGCAACAAAGCTTGCAGACCATCTTGAATCTGCTCTGCCTCTTCCGAGCTCAAAACGCCAGTCTGTCCTAGCATTTGAACATGAGCTAGGGAACCCATCAAATCAAATTTTGCCAGCTGGTGGTCAAAGGAAATACTCGCACCGAACTGTTCTACCCACTTTTCCACAGTGCCTTCAAATCGACCACCCCATAATTTTGTATTTTTCGGCATATCCTGTCGTCCCTTTCTATCGCGTCACTACTCAACATTTTTCTGAACTTCTGAATAAACCTTAGTCGGAAGCCCCCAAAGCTTGATAAATCCAACAGCCGCATCTTGGTCAAAGGTGTCCGCACTAGTATAAGTCGCCAAATTTTCATCGTAAAGAGAATTTGGAGATTTCCGAGCCACTACCTGGGCATTCCCCTTATAGAGTTTAACTTTTGCAGTTCCATTGACAACTTTCTGTGTCTCCTTGACATAGGCAATCAAAGCCTGAGTTGCTGGGCTAAACCACAAGGCATTATAGATGAGATTGGACAACTCATTTTCGATAATAGGTTTGAAATGAGCCACTTCTCTCACAAGAGTCAAGTCTTCAATCTCCTTATGAGCTGCCAATAAAGTCACAGCGCCTGGGCACTCATAAATCTCTCTTGACTTAATACCGACTAGGCGATTTTCCACATGGTCAATACGACCGACACCGTGTTTGCCCGCAATTTCATTTAGCTTTTGAATCAAATCCGCTACTTTCATCTTCTCACCATTGAGGGAGATGGGCACCCCGCAGCTAAACTCAATGTCAATAAATTCTGGACTGTCTGGTGCCTCTTCTGGAGAAGATGTGATTCCAAATGCTTCTTCTGGTGCTTGGTTCCAAGGGTTTTCCAAAACACCACATTCATTTGCACGTCCCCAAAGATTTTGATCGACAGAGTAAGGATTGTCAAGGTCAGCAGGAACTGGGACGCCGTTTTCTTTGGCATATTGGATTTCTTCTTCACGAGACCATTTCCACTCACGAACAGGCGCAACTACCTTTAGATTGGGATCCAAAGCTGCAATAGAGACTTCAAACCGAACTTGGTCGTTTCCCTTACCTGTACAACCATGGGCAATTGTGGTTGCCCCCGTCTGATGAGCTATTTCAACGAGTTTTTTTGAAATAAGAGGGCGACTCAGAGCAGATACCAAGGGATACTTTTGTTCATAGTAGGCATGAGCCTGGAGGGCTACTAATACATAGTCATTAGCAAATTCTTCCTTAACATCAATGACATAAGACTCTACAGCCCCAACCTTGAGAGCTTTATCGTGGATGAACTCCAAATCTTTTCCTTCACCCACATCCATACAAACAGCGATCACATCATAGTCTTTTTTTAACCATGTAATAGCAACTGATGTATCCAATCCACCTGAATAGGCTAAAATGACTTTTTCCTTACTCATTTCTCTTCCTTCTTTCTATTTTTCGATAGAGGCTTTAAAAGCATCGTCAATCAATTTGTCCAACTCCCCAGAATCCTTCAACTTCTGGATGGTTTTGTCAACCGCCTCTTTTAATTCTTTACTGTCTTTTTTCATCGCAACAGCGTAGGAATCTTCTTTGTCATTGTCAAAATCAAACTCAGCGATGGCTAGGTCTGGATTATTCTCTACGAATCCTTTCGCCACTGGTTCTTCAAAGATAACCGCATCCAGTTGCCCGGATTTCAAATCTGTTATCAAATTTCCATTTTTAGGAAGTGAAACGAGAGAAGCATTCTGCAAGGTTTCTTTGGCCAGAGTTTCCTGGATAGAACCTTTCTGCGCTCCAACCTTTTTCTGAGCCAAATCCTTGACTGATTGGTAATTCGTTAATTCAGATTTTCTTACGATAACCTTATTTTTCGAAGTGTAGTAGGGAATTGAAAAATCGTAAACTTGACTTCTCTCCTCCGTTTTAGAAACACCTGATATGGCAAGATCGGCCTTACCTGAATCAAGACTAGCTAGTACATTGTCAAAACTCATTGGAGAGAACTCCACTTCTACACCTAGTTCCTTTGCGATAGCTTTGGCGAGCTCAACATCTGAACCTACAATCTGATTTTTCCCATCAACCAATTTCTGGTATTCAAATGGAGCAAACTCTGGATTTAGGGCCACCACCAATTTTCCTTTAGCCTTAATGGCTTCAACACCTTGGGACTGACTGTTACTACAAGCAAATAATAAGGGAAACATAAGCAAACCAAACATCGTCATCAACACCTTCTTCACTTTATTCATAGAAGAGCCTCCTTTTATTTTTATACTTTATTATTGTATAAATAATACTCTTCTCATCCTCGTTTGTCAAGAAAAAACTGTATTTTATTTCATTTTAATCAAGAAAAAGCTTATTATATGATATATTTTTACACATAATAAGCTTATTTATACTATTTGAGTTTTAAAACAATTTAAAGAATTTCGTTGGAATTATACAAATAGGGCATTGCTGAGAAGATCGTTACACTTTTTGTTCTTGAAAAACAAAAAAAGAGCCCTAAAGGACTCTTGTATTCTTAATACCAACCGTTGTTAAGCCAGAAGTTCTTGGCAGCTGTCCATGAGCCGTAGCGTCCTGCAACGTAGGCATCTGCTACACGTTCTTGGTTTTCAGCTGAGTAGTCACCGTTCAAGTATGAATCTGTCAATTGGTAACGTCCGATGTATTGGCCGTTTGTAGCTGTGTAGCTACCACCTGATTCTTTTTGAGCGATCCATTCTTTGGCTTCTGCTTCAGAACCACTTACAGTAGATGTTGCTACAGTGTTGCTTTCTGC
Organism: Streptococcus sp. BS35b; assembly: GCF_000286475.1. Lineage (NCBI taxonomy): Bacteria > Bacillati > Bacillota > Bacilli > Lactobacillales > Streptococcaceae > Streptococcus > Streptococcus sp. BS35b. The sequence continues at coordinate 128,297 of NZ_ALKH01000002.1, read as the reverse complement.
TGCTGGTGCTTCATAAGTTGTAGTTGCAGCTGGAGCTTCTTCAACTGTTTCTGTAGCTACTGGAGCTGTTTCTTCCGTTGTTGCTGCTGGAGCTGCAGTAGAAGCTGTCCCTTCGATGACCAAAACTTGGTCAACATAGATAAGGTGGATATCTTTGATATTGTTTTTTGCTGCTAATTTTTCAGCAGTCGTGTTGTACTTCTCAGCGATTTCTGAAAGAGTATCACCTGATTTAACAGTGTAAGTTACAGTTTCTTGTGCAGATGCAAGAGCTGGGGCAAAGAAAGCAAGCAAGGCTGCTACTCCTGCGATAGTTGTTTTGATTTTTTTAGTTGTTAATGACATATCTAAAAATTCTCCTTCCATTGAATATATCTATGATACCTTTTAAATGTTACCGTTGTTTAACGGTTATATGTAGAAATATTACAAAAATGTTTTATATTTACCGTTTTAAGGAGGTTTTTGTCACAAAAGACCTTATTTTATACTATCTTTAATCATTTTGAGCTTTTGATAAGGGAAATAAGCGCAGAGGTCCATTCTTTGGTATAATAGATATAAGAATCTTTGTAAGGGGAAACAGATGCAATCACTTCGTTTTCAATCTGTCTTTGATATTATCGGACCAGTCATGATTGGCCCATCAAGTAGCCACACAGCTGGAGCTGTTCGTATTGGGAAAATCGTCTCCTCCATCTTTGACGATACGCCAACAGAGGTAGAATTCCAATTGTTTAACTCATTTGCCAAGACCTATCGTGGTCATGGAACTGACCTTGCTCTCGTCGCTGGTATTTTAGGTATGGATACGGACAATCCCGACATTCCAAATAGTCTCGAGATTGCCCATAAGCGTGGTATCAAGATTGTCTGGACCATTCAGAAAGACAGTAACGCACCTCACCCTAACACCACTAAAATCACTGTGAAGAATGACCATAAGTCCATTAGTGTGACAGGGATTTCCATCGGTGGAGGGAATATTCAGGTAACCGAACTCAATGGCTTTGCCGTCTCTCTCAATATGAATACACCGACTATCATCATCGTTCATCAAGATATTCCAGGTATGATTGCCCTCGTTACAGAGGCACTTTCACGCTATGATATCAATATCGCCCAGATGAATGTGACTCGGGAAAAAGCTGGAGAAAAAGCCATTATGATTATCGAAGTCGATAGTCGAAGTTGCGAAGAGGCGATTGAAGAAATCCGAAAAATCCCTCATCTCCACAATGTCAATTTCTTTAAGTAGGAGGAAACATGTTTTATTCTATCAAAGAATTGGTCGAGCAAGCAGATCTAGACTTCCAAGGAAATGTCGCAGAACTCATGATTGCGACAGAATATCAATTAACCGGTCGGGAACGCCCAGAAGTTCTCCTCCTCATGGAACGCAATCTAGAAGTCATGAAAGCCTCTGTTGAGCTCGGTCTCAGTGAAAATAAATCCCGTAGTGGCCTGACAGGTGGCGATGCTGCCAAACTAGACCGCCATCTCAAAAGTGGCAAGGCCTTGTCTGACTTTACCATCCTATCAGCAGCCCGAAATGCCATCGCGGTCAACGAACACAACGCTAAAATGGGTTTGGTCTGTGCCACTCCAACCGCAGGAAGTGCTGGCTGTCTGCCAGCTGTTCTCACTGCTGCTATCCAAAAACTTGATCTCAGCCACAAAGAACAGCTCGATTTCCTCTTTGCTGCGGGTGCCTTTGGATTGGTTATCGCAAACAACGCTTCTATCTCAGGTGCTGAAGGTGGCTGCCAGGCAGAAGTTGGCTCTGCCTCTGCCATGAGTGCCGCAGCCTTAACCTTGGCTGCAGGTGGAACCCCGTATCAGGCTAGCCAAGCCATCGCTTTTGTCATTAAAAATATGCTGGGCCTCATCTGCGACCCCGTCGCTGGTTTGGTTGAAGTTCCCTGTGTTAAGCGCAATGCCATGGGAGCCAGCTTTGCCTTTATCACAGCAGATATGGCCTTGGCAGGTATCGAGTCTAAGATCCCTGTTGACGAAGTCATCGATGCCATGTACCAAGTCGGATCAAGTCTTCCAACTGCCTTTCGTGAAACGGCTGAAGGTGGACTCGCAGCCACCCCGACTGGTCGTCGCCTACAAAAAGAAATCTTCGGAGAATAAGCTTATCTATTAGGAGAAACTATGCCCTCTATCTCAGCAATCTTTTTTGATCTAGACGGAACTCTGGTTGACAGTTCCCTCGGGATCCACAATGCCTTTACCCATACCTTTGAACAACTAGGAGTTCCAAGCCCTGATGCCAAAACCATTCGTGGTTTTATGGGACCGCCACTTGAAAGTAGTTTTGCAACATGTCTTCCCAAGGAGCAAATCTCAGAGGCTGTTCAAATCTACCGCTCTTACTACAAGAAAAAAGGAATCCACGAAGCGCAGCTCTTCCCCCGAATGACGGAATTGCTTCAAGAACTCTCGAAAAACTATCCTCTCTACATCACTACTACAAAGAATACTCCTACTGCTCATGATATGACTAAAAATCTGGGAATCCATCATTTCTTTGATGGTATTTACGGCTCTAGTCCTGAAACGCCTCACAAGGCGGATGTCATCCGTTACGCCTTGCAAACGCATCAACTTCCTGCAGACCAAGTCCTTATCATCGGAGATACCAAGTTTGATATGATTGGAGCCCAAGAAACTAGCATTAAAAAGTTCGCTGTTACTTGGGGATTTGGAGAAGAGGCTGATTTACTCAGCTATCAACCTGACTGGATTGCCCATACCATTGACGATATCATTAAGCAACTATAAATAATACAACGATTTGAAATTACAGAGTAAAAAGGCCAAGGTCCTGTACAAACAGAACCTTGGCTTTCTATTTATAATTAATTGGTTGGACACTCTTACTCAACGTGGGTTGTCTCATTTGCAAAGGAAATAATCGCTTCTTTGAGCTCATCTCCGCTGAGTGAACGGAACTCTTCAATCTTTTGATCGATGGCTTCTAGAGGCATGACGTTTACCTTACCAACGAAAATCTTATCCATGACTTGGTTATCAACCAATTCGGTCGAAACCAAGAGTTCTTCATAGAGTTTTTCACCTGGTCGGATACCGACCTCAACGATTGGAATTTCACTTTCCGTGTGCCCGCTTAGAAGGACCATTTTCTTAGCCAAGTCGTAGATCTTAACTGGTTTGCCCATATCAAGGATAAAGACTTCTCCGTCCTTGGCATAAGCACCAGCATGGATGACCAGACGGCTAGCCTCTGGAATGGTCATGAAGTAACGTGTCATACGGAAGTCTGTCACCGTTACAGGACCACCTTCAGCAATCTGACGTTCAAAGACAGGAATCACGCTACCACGACTACCGAGAACATTCCCAAAACGAACTGCACAGTAGGTTGATTTACTACGTTGGTTAAAGCCAGTGACAATCAACTCTGCCACGCGCTTAGTCGCACCCATAACATTCGGTGGATTGACCGCCTTGTCTGTCGAAATCATGACCATCTTAGGTACTTTGGCTTCATCAACAGCCTTGGCAACATTGTAAGTCCCGAGGATATTGTTCTTGAAGGCTTCTTTTGGATTGCGTTCCATCATCGGAACGTGTTTGTGGGCTGCAGCATGGTAGATGATAGCTGGTTTGTACTGTTCAAACACTTGTAAAAGACGATCATAATCCTGAATATCTGCAATGACAGGAACATAATCAATCCCTTGGAATTTACGAATCAACTCATGATAAATAAGGTAGATTGAATTTTCACCATGTCCAAGCAAAACGATACGCTCTGGGTTGAAGCGACTAATCTGGCGACAAATCTCCGAACCAATCGAACCACCGGCTCCTGTCACCAAGATGGTCTTACCTGTAATTTCTGCACCCAGACGTGATTCGTCAAGGCGAATTTCCTGACGGCCCAAAAGGTCTGTGATATCAATTTTTTGGAAACCACTACCTGATTGATGTAATCCTTGAACAACTGTCTCAACTTTAGGCATCTTGTAACATTTGACACCTAGTTTATTACACATTTGCAAGATACGTTCATACTCTGATGGATCAAGCGAAGGGATTGCTACGATAACACGCTCGATTTGGTGACGTTTGGCCAATTCAGGTAGATTGTCATAAGAGCCTAGAACTGGGATTCCACCTAGTTTTTGCCCTTTTTTCTTTTCATCATTGTCCAAAATCCCCACTATCTCAAGCTCACTGGTTGGATGTTGGTAGCTATTCATAAAGAGGGCGCCACCATCTCCCGCACCAATCAAGAAGGTACGGCGATGCTCTCCATCTCCACTACCCTTTTTACGTTTAGAATAAATCAACTGCCAGGTGATGCGAGGAAGCAAGATGAGGAAGGTACTCAACAAAATGAAGAGCACGATGAAACGGATAGAAAATAATGGAAGAAAGGCATAGCAGATTCCATAAGAAAGAACACTGCTGAGAGTCACTCCAAAAAAGATTTTCATAAAATCCGTAATCTTACTGTAGCGACTAATACTAGCATTCAGCCCCCAAAATGCAATTATGATTTGATAGAGAAGGAAGGCTAAAAGAGTGTAGATCACATAGTCCACAGGCGCAGGATTTATAAGGCCATAAAACAAGATATAAGATACGATGATGGAAACCACCATACTCAGAATATCGAATATCCCCCAAAATACTTGTTTTTGCTGTTTATTTAAAATTTCAACCAGATCAATCACGTAATCTGTTAGTTTTTTATTCATAGGAATTTACTCCCCCTTAAAAGAGTCAGATGATACTATTGTTATGATAACCCGAATCGTTCAATCTATCAGGTCTTACTTGCTCTTTCTTAAAAGTTTGACAAAGATAAACTGACGTACAAAGCCTGGACAAAGTGCAACAATTGCCTGAATGAACATACTTTTAGCATATTCCATGTAAGAAATTTGCCCTCGCTCAAGCATCCGTTGGCGAGCTTGACGGTAGAATTTAAGGTAACGCAAGCCACCTCGACGCTCAAACATTCCTGCACCTACACGAACCTTACACAAGATTTGATCTAGGTTGCCAGTCTTGGCACCTGCCGTAATCATATTGAGCCAGAGGAGATCATCCTCCATGTAAAGCCCGTCTTCGTAGTTGCCCGCTTTGAGGACCATGTCCTTTTTGAACATGACTGTCATATGGTTAAAAGCACTTCTCATTCTCTGATAAGCCACAATGTCTGCGTGCTGAGTTGGAACACGACGATAAGACACAATCTCATCTGGATTGTCAATGAACTCTGCAATCTGCCCACCTAAGAGATCGAGATCTTCTTTCTCCATTAGTTGAAGCTGTTTCTCAAAACGATCTGGAACGGCTAAATCGTCCGTATCCATCCGTGCAATAATGTCATACTGACACTGTAAAACACCGTATCGAAGAGCCAAGCCTAAACCTTGATTTTGCTCTAAGGGGCACCGTTTCACTGGAATGTCTGACTGAGCTTCCACTTCATCTAGCACCTGATAGAGCTCTGGCGTGAGGGGCCCATCCTCAACAAGAACAAGTTCACTCGGTTTCAAGGTTTGATTTTGAACACTTTTGATAGCATCTCTCAAAAACGTCGGGCTTTCCTTTACATAAACCGACATCAAGACGCTGATTTTTTGCTTTTCAGGCACCGTTTTTCTCCAATATATAGATTTCCTTCCACTATTTTATCACAAATTTTCTCACTTTCCTATTTTTATATCAAATCAAGGAAAATTCTAGTAAAGAAATGTATCTCCTTTCACTCTATTCTCGCTTAAATCAATCGAACTTTCTTAGCTGTCATTACTTGACATTATATGGAAAAAACCTTAAAATAAGCTGTTATTAAAATCATCTATTCGAGGTTTTTATGAAAAAACAATCGCTCTTTTTTGTTCTAGGAATTGTCTTAATCGGGACTGTTTTACGCTCTCCTTTCACTGCTCTTCCAACCATTTTAGGAGATATCGCTCAAGGATTAGGAGTGGAGGTTAGTTCTCTTGGGATTTTAACCAGTCTCCCTCTCTTGATGTTTGCTCTTTTCTCTGCTTTTGCGAGCCTCTTGGCACAAAAAATCGGGTTGGAACATCTCTTTACTTACTGTCTCCTCCTCTTAACTGTTGGCTCTGCCATTCGTATCTTCAATCTTCCCCTTCTCTATCTAGGAACTCTGATCATCGGAGCGAGCATTGCTATTTTCAATGTACTCCTCCCAAGTATGATCCAGGCAAATCAGCCTCAAAAGATTAGTTTCCTAACAACTCTCTATGTCACTGCCATGGGGGTTTCAACGGCCATCGCTTCTTATCTTTCGGTCCCTATCACTCAAGCTAGTTCTTGGAAGGGCCTCATCCTCGTGCTCAGCTTTCTCTGTCTAGTCACTCTTCTAGTCTGGTTGCCAAATCATCGCCACAACCACCACCTAGAAAGCAAAAAAGAAAAGCAAGTCAAAGAGAATATTCTAAAAAGTAAAGATGTCTGGGCCATCATTATCTTTGGTGGTCTTCAGTCCTTGCTCTTTTATACGAGCATGACCTGGCTACCAACGATAGCCATTAGTGCTGGTCTTTCTAATAAAGATGCGGCTCTCCTCGCTTCTATTTTCTCACTGATCAGCATTCCTTTTTCAATGACTGTTCCAAGTCTGACAACTCGTCTGTTAGATGGTCATCGTCGAATCATGCTGGCAATTATCTCTATCGCTGGTATGATAGGAATTGCTATGCTCTTGTATCCAGCCAATAATTTCCTCTACTGGTTAGTCGTTCATCTCTTGATTGGAACGGCCTGCAGTGCCCTCTTCCCCTACCTCATGGTTTGCTTCTCTCTTAAAACCAGTTCTCCTGAAAAGACAGCCCAGCTGTCAGGACTAGCGCAAACAGGGGGCTACATCTTAGCAGCTTTTGGTCCTGCCTTGTTTGGTTATAGTTTTGAACTTTTCCAATCTTGGATCCCAGCTGTCCTTGCCCTTCTAGTCATCGATATCATCATGACCGTCTCACTCTTTATGGTAGATCGGGCTGATAAGATTCTTTAATTTTCTAAAATACTTCTCAGATATAAACAATGTAAAGCCAGACTCTGTCTGGCTTTTTTAGTGCTTATTTCAACAAAAAGCACCATACATCTGTTAGCAGAAAGATGGCGTTTTTGATATAATAAAATGTATAGAAACCAATTGTCATTCGAAAAATAAATTAGTTTATAAGATAGCTACTATTTCAAGCGAGGTGCACAGAATGGAAAAACAGAAATACAATTTGGATCAAAGTTTAGCAGAGTTAGATAAGCTCCTTAACTTATCAGCCAAGGAGACAGATAAGTCTGCCTGTGAAACTCTAGCAGAAAAAGCAAGAATAATTTATGAGCAATACCCTGAATCAGAAGACATTGCATTACGCTATGCTAGAATTTTGTTCAATTTGTCAGTTGAACAAGGAGATGTTGAGGAACTACTAAACACCGCTAATGCAGTCAAAGAAATTTTTGAACTCTTCAAGCAGTCTGAAGACATTGCATTACATTATGCTAGGACTTTAGTCAATTTGTCAGCTAAACAAGAAATTGTTGAGGAATTACAAAACACTGCTAATGCAGTCAAAGAAATTTTTGAACTCTTCAAGCAGTCTGAAGACATTGCATTACGTTATGCTAGTGCTTTATTCAATCTTTCAAACAGGCAAAATGATATCAAGGATCGTAAAGAAACCATATCAGAAATAGAGACTTTAACCTTAAAGTTTCAACATTCTGAAGACATTGCATTACGATATGCTATGACTTTAGTCAATCTATCAGCTAAACAAGCAAATATAGAAGAACTGGGCAAGACCATTCATTCAGTCAAACAAATTTTTGAACAGTTCAATCAGTCTGAAAAAATTACTTTACAATATGCTATGGCTTTAGTCAATTTGTCAAGTGAGCAAGTAAATGTAGAAGAACTAAGCAAGACTGTGAATTCAGTCAAACAAATTTTTGAGCAATTCATGCAATCTGAAAACATTGCGTTACGATATGCTATGGTTTTAGTCAATTTGTCAGTTGAACAAATAAATGTAGAAGAGAGAGGGAATACTGCTAATTTAATCCAACAAATTTTTGAGCAGTTTAAGCAGTCTGAAGATATTGCGTTACGATATGCTATGGCTTTAGTCAATTTGTCAGCTAAACAAATAAATGTAGAAGAACTAGGTAAGACCGCTAATTCAATTCAACAAATTTTTGAGCAGTTTAAACAGTCTGAAGATATTGCGTTACAATATGCTATGGCTTTATTCAATTTATCACTTGAACAAACCAACTTAGATAAATTGAATGATACAGCTTCTAAACTGAAGAAAATCGCTTTAAGTTTTGAAAAAACTGAAGATATCACTTTATACTACGCTAAAGCTCTTGCCAAAATTATCACCAAACAACAAAATGAAGAGGAAAAACTTGAAATCATAGATAAACTAAAGAGACTACACGATAGATTCGTACAATCTGAAGAAATCACTGTTCAATATCTTACAGCTCGGATGGATTTGGTAAAAAATAATCAAATAGACCAATCAAACCTCCTAAACGATATCTATCAGTCACTAGAATCTATTCCGAGTATTAAAATTTTAAATATGCTCATCGAAATACTCGAAAACGAAGAACAATTTAAGCAAGATCAAGTTCAGATTTCCACTACTAATATCGTAAAAGCTCTGGATAAACTTTGTTTTGATTCATCTATTGAAGAAGGGAAAGATGAAAAAGAGAAAAATTTGCTTATTCGCACCTTAAAACTTGGTATCATCTCCGATACAAAATACGATATTTTAAAAGCCTGGATAGAGCATTACGGAGATGACTCCCAGAAAATCAATCAGTTAATCAAGATCTATACGCTTGTTCAACAACTTAAGTATGAACTTGGATTAAAAGCTGAGGAAAAAAATAGAAAACTAAAATTTGGTCACTATACTTCAGGAGAAACTCTCCAAAGCATACTAGGAAAAGAGGATAAACCTCCATTCTCCAGCTCAGGAAAAACACGCCTGAATAACGCCAACTACATGAACGATCCTGAAGAAGGTGTTATTCTAGAAAATATTTTAAAATTAGAAAAACGCAATCCTTTGGAACCTAGCTCTTGGTTTTTAATGAGTTTTACTAGCAAAACAGATGATCTAGCTATGTGGTCGCAATATGGAAATAATGCAGAAGGGGTCTGTATTGTACTAAAGGAGAATGATTTTGCTCGCTATCATTCACTTAGTGACCTTCCTTGGTATCAAAAAAACTCAGATAAACAAATCGGTCATAAAATGAAATCAAGTGTTGAAATCCAAAACGATAACTCTCTAAATGAATCCGACAAAAAGAAGTCAACTAGAGACAATGAAAGTACACAAAATTATGAAGACAAACATTCTACACCGAAGAATGATATGGATTATTTATATCGCGTAGCATATGTTCATTACTCCGATGAACAATTCTACATCGAAGAAACTGAACTATTCACCAGTGCAGAAGTAACGCGATTAAAAGAATTGTTAAGAAATTTAAAATCAGAATTAACAGACTATAAAAATTCAGAGGATCCATTCTATAAAAAAGCCATTGCTAACTGCATCGAAGAGATTCGCTACTTATTTAAATCTGTCGATTACAAATATGAGAATGAACTGCGTATCTTGCGCTATGCTAATCTAGACCCAAGTAATGATGAAATCAAAATTGACAAAACTTCTGGGGTGGGTAAACTTTATGTAGAACGAAAAAATTCAATTCAAATTGAGGAGGTCATTTTCGGTCCTAAGTTTCCGAATCCTGAATACGTTACCCCTTTATTAAAACTTTTAGATAAGAAAATTAAGTATAAGAAATCTACGATAAAATTTAGATAAAGGCTGACAACATTCTCTAAACTTCTAGTTTTTACTAGGAGTTTTTTATATATAAAATTTTTACACATATTTCTTGACAGGGCTTTCATATTGAGATACAATATATTTGAAAAGAGTATATATAAAATTTTTATATAATATAAAGGAGGTTTCCCATGTACTTCCCAACATCCTCTGCCTTGATTGAGTTTCTCATCTTGGCTGTACTGGAGCAGGGGGATTCTTATGGTTATGAGATTAGTCAAACCATTAAGCTCATCGCCAATATCAAAGAATCTACGCTCTATCCCATTCTCAAAAAATTGGAAGCCAGCGGCTTTCTGACCACCTACTCTAGAGAGTTTCAGGGGCGTATGCGCAAATACTACTCCTTGACCAATCGGGGCGTAGAGCAGCTCGTTACTCTAAAGGAAGAGTGGACGCTCTATACCGACACCGTCAACGGCATCATAGAAGGGAGTATCCGCCATGACAAGAACTGACTATCTGACTCAGTTAGAAACCTATCTCCATAAACTGCCTGAAGCTGACCGTATCGAAGCTATGGACTACTTTAAGGAACTATTTGACGATGCTGGTCCAGAGGGTGAAGAGGAACTCATTGCTAGTCTAGGAACTCCAAAAGAAGCGGCTCATGATGTCCTCTCTGATCTTCTCGATAAAAAAGTCAATGAGGCACCTGCTCAAAAGAATGACCGCCAACTGCTACATATTGCCCTCCTGGCCCTGCTAGTAGCTCCTATCGGAATTCCGGTCGGAATCGGCATCCTCATGGCCATCATCGGTATTTTTATCGCGGCTGTCTCCGTCATTTTAGCCTTTTTTACCGTTTCGGTGACGGGCATCCTACTGGGCGGACTCTTTATCGTAGAGAGCTTTAGCGTCCTAGTCGAAGCCAAATCTGCCTTTATCTTGATTTTTGGGGCCGGTTTGCTTTCTATCGGTGCTTCTTCTCTTGTTCTACTAGGTATCTCCTATGTAGCTCGTTTCTTTGGCCTCCTGATCGTCCGCTTGGTGCAGTGGATTCTTAAAAAAGGAAAGAGAGGTGACAGACATGCGTAAATTGACAAAAGGATTTCTCATCTTTGGTGTGGTTTCTACAATCCTTGGTTTTATCATGATCATTGTAGGCGCCCAGTCCAATGGTATTCAAAGTTTGCTTGCCATGTCAAAAGACCCCGTCTATGACAATCGTATCGAAGAAGTGACCTTTGGAAATGAAGTGGAAAAACTTGATTTGACCCTTGAGGAACACAGCCTAACCATCACAGAGTCTGTAGATGACAAGATCCATATCACCTATCATCCTTCCGTGTCTGGTCGTCACGATCTGACTACTGGCATGAGTGACAAAACACTGAGCGTCACTGACAAACAAGCCTCCCAACATCGTTTTCTCGGTTCAGGAATCGAAGGCTTACTTCGTATTGCCAGCAGTTATTCTAACCGTTTTGACGAAGTCATTCTCTCCCTCCCCAAAGGAAGAAGGCTGCAAGCTATCACCGTCTCAGCCAATCGTGGACAAACCAATATTCGTCAAGCCAATCTTGAAAATGCGACAATCAAAACAAAAGGCTATCTCTTAAGAATAACAGAAAGCTCTATCAAGAATAGTACACTAACGACACCTCATATCATCAATATCTTTGATACCGAATTTACAGATAGCCAGGTCAAGACCGAAGAGGAACACATCTATGCTGAAAATATCAAGGTCCACGGCAAGGTTGAGCTAGACTCTCATAACGACTTAAGACTCTTTCTCTCTAAGGCAGAATTCGATCGTATCAATTTAGACATTTCTTCCCAGCATGGTGGTATTTATCATAATGCACAAAGAGAACACCCTCGACAAAGAGAGAATGAACTTGCCAACCCCTACAAGACAGACAAAGCAGATGTTAAGGATATGCTCATTATAAAAGCCAATCAGGATATCTACCTCCCCAAGGAAGAAGAGTACTCTGCTCCACCTAGAAATCATTGACAAAAACGCTTCCATCTGCTAGTCTAAAGATAGAAAACGACCATAAAAAAGGAGGTTCCACCATGACACAAGAATGGTTTGAAAGTGCCGATCTTGAGAAGAAATCACCTCAGACGAAATTAGAAATCCAGCCCAACGAGTCTGAGACTTCAGAAACTGTGGAAGCTGAACCACAAGTAAGCGAAGAAACTTCTGTCTCACCTAAAGAGTTGGAAAGGCATGAGGAGGAAGCTCCCGAAATGATTGAAGAAGCCCAAACCAAGGAAGAGGGAGAAGGGAAAGCTGAAGAGGAGCACAAGCAAGAAAACCCTGCAAAAGAAAAAAGTATCCTCAGCAAGGCTTTAGAAAGCCCCTATATCCCAGATATTGACCCTCGTAAAACTGCCCGATTAAAAGAAGAAATCGCACTCCTTTGGACTTGGCTGCTGGATGCTATCCAAGAACCAACTGCCAGCAAAACTACGGACCAAAAGCATCGTTACAGTGTCTTTGGCCTGCTCACTTTGCTATCCTCGATTAACCTTTTCTTTAGTATCTATCATATCAAACACCTCTACTACGGCTATATGGCCTCTATTGCCAATAATTTCCCTAATCAGCTCCCTCCTTTAGATCTCTTTGCTGGGCTTTCTATCTTGGTCGCTAGCGCTCTATTTTACTTTTCTATCATTTTGGGAGGCTTTACTGTCCGACGTGTACTGGACCAGGAGAGCGACTTCACCTTCCAAGAAGCTTGCGATCGTTACAGCCGACTCTTTGCTATCCCGCTTGTCCTAACAGCTATAGCAAGTTTCTTTGCACTTTTTGGTGGCTTGCGATTCGCTGGCATCCTCACTCTTCTAAGCATGGCCATCTTTGCCCTTGGCAATCTCTTTGTGATTAGCAAGCCAAGTAAGGCCAGTAGCCTGGACCCATTTTATCGTTTCCTGCTAGCTGTCTTACTTGATGGTGCTATTCTCTTACCCTTCTTCATTGCAGAGCTTGCGCTGACAGTGGACTACCTTCGCATCCTGACATTCTTTTAACCAAAATCCCTGCCATTTATTAATGACAGGGATTTTTATGCTTACTCTTTTTTGAACAATGTCTATTCGATGCTTGCCAATTCTTCAAAATCTTTTCCCAAAATGGCTTGTACTTCTAGTTGATTGGCATCTAGTTGATGGTAAAATGCTGTTGGTAGTGACTCTAGGAATTTTTCATAATCCAAGCGAGCGATGGATTCGTAATCTTCTGCTTTGGACCCCTCACCAGAAATCGTCACTAGGTCAATCTCCCAAACAAGCTCCTTGCCTGCCAGCTGCTCGGTATAAGGAGCTGGTACAAAGGGTTCCTTTGGCAAAATCGTTTTGACTCCCTGGGCTAAGTGGTAGATACCGTGCACCTTGCCTTGGGCGTCTGGGTAAAATTTCACACTGGCAAGGTAGGCATCAGAGCCTTGAACCTTCTTGACCAGCTCTTCAAAACGTGCCAATCCATCCTCAGCTAAAAAGCTGTCGAGGTATTCCTTGTTGAGATAGATAGGGGGCAAGAGCCCTTGGCAGTATACTAGACGAGCCGCCTTATCCGCTAGATAATTCTTGACCGTTTCTCGGAAATAAGCTTCAAAATCAAAACCATCTAGCCCTTCTACCGCTTCCCCCAACTTGCTCGATAGGGCCTGGAGGAGAGTCTCTACAATCTCCCAGTCCGCTCTAGTAAGGAAGTCTGGAATCACCACTTGATAACCTTTTCGGCTATCCGCATAGTTCACTTTAAAGAGAAATTGCGACTGGCCCACAATCCCACACTCGATATACTCGAGACGATTGAGGGGCTGACGGAGATAGACCGCATCATAACTATGCGACTCCAAGCCCTCCACCAAGGCCAAAATGGACTTGGCAGTCAAAATCTCCTGTTGTCCTAGAATGCTTTCTTTATTTGGGATAAAAAATGTTTCCGCCATAACTGGCCTCCTTTGAAATCGTTTACATATAGTATACCCTATTTTCCTGAAAGATACAGAAACAAATTTTAGATTTTTAGATAAAAAGCATAGAAAAACAGCCTCTAAGGGCTGTTTGCTTTATACTGTAGCGACTTGATCTAAGCTTTCACCGATAGCGGCTAGGCGCTCGATCACTTCTGCTTGTGTCAATTCATTTTCTGAAACATAGCGGTTGCGTGGGTGAACACGGCACTCGTGTGAGCATCCACGAAGGTATTTGTCTTCATTTTCTTCTGATGTTAGGATACGACGGTTACAGAAGGGATTTCCACAGTTGACATAACGTTCACATGGTGTTCCATCAAACCAGTCTTTCCCTACGATGGTTGGATTGACATGGTTAACATCTACGGCAATACGCTCGTCAAAGACGTACATTTTCCCATCCCAAAGCTCACCTTGGACTTCTGGGTCTTTACCGTAAGTTGCGATTCCTCCGTGCAATTGGCCGACATCTTTGTAGCCTTCACGGACCATCCAGCCTGAGAATTTCTCACAGCGAACGCCACCTGTACAGTAAACCACAACACGCTTGTCCATGAATTTTTCCTTGTTGTCACGAACCCATTGTGGCAACTCACGGAAGTTGCGGATGTCTGGACGGATAGCCCCGCGGAAATGTCCTAGGTCGTACTCATAATCGTTACGTGTGTCAAGAACCACTGTATCTTCGTCAAGAAGGGCTTCTTTGAACTCTTTTGGAGACAAGTAAGCACCTGTTGTTTCAAGTGGGTTGATGTCGTTGTCAAAATCGTTGTCTTCCAAACCAAGGTGGACAATTTCTTTCTTATAGCGAACAAACATCTTCTTGAAGGCTTGTTCACTTTCTTCGTCAATCTTGAACCAGAGGTCTTCCATGCCTGGGAGGCTGTGAACGTAGTCCATGTATTTTTGAGTTGTTTCGTAGTCACCTGAAACAGTCCCGTTAATTCCCTCGTCAGCGACTAGGATACGGCCTTTGAGACCGATTGATTTACAGAAAGCCAGGTGGTCTGCCGCAAATTGCTCTGCATTTTCAATTGGAGTATAAAGGTAGTAAAGTAAGACACGAATATCTTTTGCCATAAGATTTGTTCTCTTTTCTATTCTTAAATTTTCAGAATTTTTCATTCAACTATACTAGTATACCCACTTGGGAAAACGAATGCAATTTATTTGACCGGAAATTGTAGAAAGAGTCCTACCCCTGCACTTCATCAGTAACCATAGCGAATCGCAGATAATTCTCTCAATTTTTTGATATGCCTAGCTTGACTTTCTGACAAACTTAGCTTGTTATCAATCAACACACGTGAGATGTCAACATTCATTTGGCTCAGAATAAATGGAGTAGAGGTTCCATCATCCTCTAATCGTTTTTGATAAATCACTAACTGATTTTTCAGGGGAGCAAGTTGAGGCGCAGCCTTTATATCTTCCAATAGATGATCAAGGATGGTCATCGCTTCACAACGTCTTTCACTTCCTCCAGCGAACCATTTTAATGGTGTCATTCTCATTTTCCTCCTGAAATTCGCTTATAAATTGAAAAACTATAATTCCTAACTCTCCAGCCAGTATTTTACCCAAACACCCTATGTAAAAAAGTCAGCAAAAATGGCAAGGTCGCTACAATATTATTGAGCACATGCACCGCATAGGATGGATAAATGCTCTTGGTATAGCGGCTCAAACCAGCAAAGATGATTCCAGATGTTGTAAAAACGAAAATATCTAACAGACTAGGCAGACTTGAAAAATGAGGAAGAGCAAATAAAATGGACGGAAGAAGCAAATCAAGACCGAATCTCGAATGTTTAAAAAAGGCGTGTTGCAGTAATCCTCTATAGAGCAACTCTTCCATCAGTGGAGTCAGAAAGAACAGGGTTATATAGATACCTAGCTCTGCAAAGTTAGTCCCACTATAACCAATCAATACAGCCCAACCTTCAGCAGTTGACTGAACATGTTTAGCTGTCTGAACGTTAAAAGAGATCTGGAGCACTACCACTAATACTGTCAAAATCGAATACCAAAGCCATTTTTTTCTTGGAATGCGAAAGAGATAACCATGGCCTGTCTTAACCAGAATCCAAATCATGACTCCGATAAATAGCAAACTCAAGATATTTTGAATCCAGAAGAAATTGCCAATCTGGGAAGAAAATTGCCAATAGTTTTGGACAATAAGCGTCAGCCGAGAAAGGCCAAATACGAAAAATAGGTAAGAGAAGACAGCACTCATTTTGAAAAGAAGACGATATTTTTTCATAATAAATCCCCTATAGATGTATGTGTATCACATCGCATAAACCCTCAGAACCACTCTTTTCATGTTTGCATCCTAAAAATCACTACCTCCCCTAGAGAACTAAGGAAGGCAGTGATCACATTTTTAGGAATTAGGAATGAATACACGAAATCAATCGGGATTATGATTTTTTGTTTTTCAAGAATTCGTCGTATTGTTTTTGCATTTCGTTCAATACTTTTTCGTAGGCACCTTCAGATTTCAATTTTTCCATCAATTCTGGAATAGCTTTATCTGGGTCTACAGTACCAGTGTTGATAGCTGTATCGAATTGTTGCATTGTGTTAGAGATTGCTGAGATTTCAGATTTGACACTGTCAGTGTTAAAGATGAATCCAAGTGCTGGAGATTCTTTAGCTTCTGCCAATTGTTTCTTAGAATCTTCGATTTGTTGGTCTGTAACGTTTTCGTTGATGTAAAGAATCCAGTTGTTACCAGTGTTCCAACCTGACATGTGAGTGTTTCCTTTGTAGGCATCAAGGACGCGGACACGGTTTTCTTTACCTTCAACTTTTTCCCAGTTCTTGCCTTCTGGACCGTAAACAAGACCGTTCAAGAGTTCTGGGTTCGTGTTCAAGAGGTTCAACACTTCCATTGATTTTTCTTTGTTCTTAGAGTTGTTTGAGATGACAAAGTTAGCAACTTGTGTTGTTTGGTTTTTCTTGATAAAGTTAGTGATTGGTTTGATTTGGATATCTTTGTTAGCAACACGTGAAAGCAAGCTGTTACCGTAGTCAGCTGGTCCTACTGTTTCTTCACGAACGAACCAAGTATCTTGTTGAAGGTCAAATGAAGTGTCGCTTGTTGCTACGTCTTTTGGAATGTATCCAGCTTCATAGAATTTGTGAAGAGTCTTCAAATGTTCTTTGAAACGAGGCACTTCGTAACGGTTTACGATCTTAGTAGTGTCTCCTTCAAGGTCGATAACAAATGGAAGTCCGTTTGGTACTGGGTAGTCAAAGTTATCAGATGGGATAAAGTTCTTTGTAACCGCAAATGGTACTACATCTGGAGCTTTTTCTTTGATTTGTTTCAAGACTGGTTCAAGTGTTTCGTATGAAGTGACACCTGAAATATCGATACCATATTTTTCAAGAAGAGTTCCGTTGAAGGCAAAGTTTTGAGATGATGCAACGTTAGCTGCAACTGGTACTGCATAGATCTTACCGTTTACAGTGTTCCCTTTGATGTAAGCTGGGTCAAGTGCTTTGTAAAGCTCTGCTCCTTCTTTTTTGTACAATTCTGTCAAGTCAGCATAAGCACCTTTTTGAGCATTTACGACATAGTTAGACGCAAATGCGATATCATAGTTTTCACCAGATGATGTGATAACAGACATTTTCTTATCATAGTCACCCCATCCAAGGTATTGGATATCCAATTTAGCACCGACTTTTTCTTCGATGATTTTGTTTGCATTTTCTAGCAATTCATCCAAGTTGTCTGGTTTGTCACCGATTTGGTACATTTTGATTACAGGTTTTTCACCTGAAGTAGTATCTGCAGCTTTTTTGTTGTTACCTGTAAGGTTTCCACAAGCAGCAAGACCAGCAGCCAAAGCGACTACGCTAGCAGATGCAAAAGCATATTTTTTCCAGTTTTTCATGATAAAAACTCCTTTTTTTATTTTTAAACTTATAAACGATTTAATGATTTGTAACTTCAGTCACTAAGATGAAGTTGGGAAGGGAGAAACGGTGTTTCTCAACAAGTGCTATTCTTTCACACCACCGATCGTCAACCCTTTAACAAAGTAGCGTTGGAAGAATGGATACAGAATCGCGATTGGAAGGGTTGCAACAACAACCATGGCCATACGACCTGTTTCTTTTGGAAGAGCGACTCCCAGTTGGCCAGATAGGCCGACTGCTTTTGCAATGTAGTCCATATTTTGCTGGATTTGCATGAGCAAATATTGCAATGGATACAAGTTGTCACTCTTGATATAAAGAAGGGCGTTGAACCAGTCGTTCCAGAAACCAAGAGCTGTCAAAAGCGTGATAGTTGCGATACCTGGAAGTGACAATGGCAAACAGATCTGGAAGAAGATCCGAGCTTCACTGGCACCATCGATACGAGCAGATTCGAGAATGGCTTCTGGAATGGTCTTCTTGAAGAAGGAACGCATCAAGATGATGTTGAATGGTGAGAGGAGCATTGGAACAATCAAGGCCCAAACGGTATCACCCAGTTGAAGCAGGCGAGTAACCACGATATAGCCTGGTACCAAACCAGCATTGAACAACATACTAAGAAGAGCGAAGATCGTAAAGAATCTGCGGTACTTAAAGGTTGTACGTGAGATGGCGTAGGCATAAGTGGTTGTGATGAAGACGTTGGTCACTGTTCCGACTACAGTTACAAAAACTGAGATAAAGAGCGCTTGGAGGATCTTATCTTTAAACTGAGCTAGGAACTGGAATCCATCTACACCAAATTTCGAAGGGAAAAAGCTATATCCATACTGGAGGATGCTCTTTTCATCTGTCACCGAAATGATGATAACGAAGATAAAGGGCAAGATACAAGAAAGAGCGATCAAACCAGAGATGATACTAAAGAAGATATCTGCTTTCTTACTGAAGGAGTGAATGCCGACATTATCGATTTTTTCTTTTTTAATTTTCTTTTCTGCCATATTCTCCTCCTTTCTAGAACAAAGCTGAGTTTGGATCGACTCGTCTCGCAAGCAAGTTTGATAGGATAACCAGAATCAAACCGACAACGGATTGGTAAAGACCGGCTGCTGAAGCCATACCGATATCTGCTGTCTGAGTCAAACCATTAAAGACATATACGTCCAAAACGTTGGTTACATTGTAAAGCTGACCAGCATTATGCGGGATTTGATAGAAGAGACCGAAGTCTGCACGGAAGATATTTCCGACTGCAAGGATGGTCAAAACTGTCACAAGCGGAGTCAACTGAGGAATGGTTACGTTGCGAATACGTTGCCACTTGCTAGCCCCGTCCACTGTTGCTGCTTCGTAGTAGGTTGGGTCAATTCCCATGATCGTCGCATAGTACATGACACTGCTATATCCAAAGCCTTTCCAAATACCTAGGAAAAGGAGAAGGTATGGCCAAATGCCTAAGTCAGCGTAGAAGTTGACTTCCTTCATGCCAATGGATGTTAGGAAATGGTTGAAAACCCCTTTGTCAATGTTTAGGAAGGCATCTGTAAAGAAACTGATGATAACCCATGACAGGAAGTAAGGGAACAACATAGACGTTTGGAAAATCTTAACCATTCTCTTAGAGCGAAGCTCGCTGAGGATGATGGCAATCCCTACTGATACAATCAAACCGATAAAGATAAAGCCGAGATTGTAAAGAACGGTATTTCGAGTGATGATAAAGGCATCTTTTGAACTGAACAAGAATCTGAAATTATCTAACCCGACCCATTTACTATTCACAATACTATCTATGAAACCATTACTGGTCATATGGTAGTCTTTAAAGGCGACCACATTCCCAAATACTGGAATGTAAAAGAATAGAATCAACCAGAGTGCCCCTGGTAAAACCATCAAGAGAAAGATCCAGTTATCTCTCAAGGTCTTTGAAAACTTTTTCATAATTTCCTCCCTTTTTATTCCTAAAAACTGATTTCATCGAATTTTTAGGTTTGATAACGATTACATTATTAGTATACTCCTATTTGAAGGCTAGGTTAAACTACTAATTATAGAAAAAACTCCACAAATTATTTTTTGTGGAGAAGTTTTTTATAAGAAATAGGTTTCACGAGGAACACTCTGAACAAGGGACACGGTTCTTGTTTTTATACTCAATGAAAATCAAAGAGCAAACTAGAAAGCTAGCCACAGGCTGCTCAAAGCACTGCTTTGAGGTTGCAGATAAAACTGACGAAGTCAGTAACATCTATACGGCAAGGCGAAGCTGACGTGGTTTGAAGAGATTTTCGAAGAGTATTAAGTCGTATAAATCGTTGAAGCTGTCGCAATAGTATGCCATTGGTTGGCTGTTGTGGCTGCAAAGTCCTTGTCTGCGTAGAAGTCAGTAAATGGTAGGATTTCAACTTCTAGCTCGTCGATGCGGTCAATCTGATCAGACAGATAAGCCTCTATACGGCTTTCTGCTCGTTTGATACGTTGCAAGAGTCCGCCCATACGGATATCGACTGTATCCAAGCCAAAGACCTTATTTTCTTTCAGCCATTGGTGGCTAAAGAGGGCATGGAAGTTTTCAATCTCGCTTCTAAGTTTTGGTAATTCTTGTCTTGCGATTTGCTGTAAGCTGACTTTGTCACCGGCTTTATAAGCTTCACGGATGCGTCGTCCCACATCCACTTTGCTACTTAAAATCTGGTTCAACTGTGCCTGAGTTTCAAATAGGTAGGCATAGTCTCCAGCTTTTTCTTTGATTTCAGCAAGCGTTTCAGCTGCCTGAGCAAAGTGCGGTTTGTCTTGTTCAGGTGTCATGTGTCTGTCAAGAATCGGGCAAAGAACATCCTGATAAAAGACATAGCGGTTGGGATTGATGCCACTGAGATTACCTGGCAGGTTTGGCAAGAGATTGGCAAGGTCAATCTGCATAAAGTCCTCAACTGACAGGCCTGTATTGGTCTTGAAGTGAGCAGACAAGCGGTCGAGGTTATTGCGGTAGCTGAGTTCTGCCCAGATTTGCAAACTAGGTAGGATAGAAAACTGAGCTGTTTCACCACCATTGTCTCCCCAACCCGTCACGATGACTTCTTTTATCTGATTAGCACGACAGGCTTTGTTGGCTTCAAGAGCAATAAGACGGCTGAAATGGTTGTTGGGTGTGAAACCGATCCACTTCCAAGCACCACCTGCAAAGGCAAGGTCATGGCTAATCTTGTGATGGTTGCGGAAATTGCGGTTGTATTTTTCCTCGCTGTCCTGATAATAATCCCAGTAAACCAAGGTTACACGGTCTTTGAGACGGTCTAGGTAGACACGAGTTTCTCCTGGAATCTCCACGTCACGATCGTACTGGCCATCCGCTGACATGAGTTTAAAGAACATATCACTCCACATCTGACAATGGAAACCATACTTGTCTGCAATATCCAGCACGCGCTCCAAGTGTTGGCACATGAGAAGACTACGGTCCACAACACCGTTCAAGATGAGGTAACGTCCCAAGCCAACCAAGTGGGCTTCGTCCATCCCGATATTGACCTTGCGAGTCTGCAGTTTAGATAGAGTGGCAAACATGCCATCAATCAGGTCATACACCTTTTCTTCTCCGATGAGGAGAATATCCTCTACATCACGGAGTTCTTGCACTTCCTTGACACCCCATTTGACAAAGGCTGATAAGTGAGCCAAGGTCTGGATACAAGGCACAAAGGTCATATCAAACTGCTGGGCATAGGCTTCAATTTCCTGCAACTCTTCTGCTGAATAAGCCCCGCGGAAATAACCAAAGTATGGCTGCCTCTCAATCTGGTAGGTGTCTTCCATATAAAGCTCAAAGGTTGAGTAGCCCATGAGTGCCAAGACCTCAATCATCTGCTTAGCAGAAGCGACATTCAAAACTGCATTTCGCGAACAGTCAGCCATGTAGGCCAACTCTTCATAAGCCGCCTGCTCTTCAATCTCCACTTTATCACTTTCTACTAGAGCTGTTGCTAGCACTGACAAGGCACGGTAGAGTTGATGGGGTTTGCGATAGGTTAGTTGATAGTGTCCACTTTCACCCTTGATAGAGATAGAGGCTTGGTCAGACTGAGCGACTGCTACCTCTACATCTGCTAGCGAAATATGCTTTTTAAGCAACTCTAATGCTTGCTCTTGTTTGGGACTAAGTCCTGTAAAAATTACCATTGGTTTTCCTCCTGCAACCAGTTGACAAGGGCACCGCAGAGATTGGCATCTGCGTGATAGGTGCAGGCCTGAATAACTGGTGCGACCGTGTATTCTTCGTAGATCTCGACAAAGTTATCGACAGCCTTCTTGACACCTTGGATAAAGTCTGGGTTCTGACTGATGGAGCCTCCCAGACTAATGACATCTGGGTCGATGAGATACTGAATATTGAGCAAACCTTGCGCCAGATTACGGGTCATTCGCAAAATAGCTTCTTGACAAAGAGCATTGCCCGCTGCAGCCTCTTGGTAAACCTTGCGTCCGTCCCAGTCAGTCTGACCAGACTTTTCAATCACATAGCGCACCATATTTCCAGTTGACGCTAGTTGCGACCAGTTGTTGAGTTTTTCAGCAGGTGCAATAGTTGTCATGTAGCCAAACTCTCCCCCCAAGCCGTGGCGACCTCGGTGAAGCTTGCCATTGATAATCATGGCTCCACCGATTCCTGTCCCAATCACGACACAAGCTGCATTTTCAATCTCTGGGTGAGCCAGCAGTTCACTCAGCCCAACACAGTTGGCATCATTTTCTAGATGGACAGGGAGTTGATGATGTGCAAGAGCTTCATACCAAGAAAAGCCATGGATGTAAGGCACGGCACTGATTCCCTCAATCACACCTGTTTCTTGATTGACCGCGCCTGGAACACTCATAGCAATGCCGTTATAATCTTGTTCTGCCAAGCGTTGGTCTAGCCAAGCTAGTAAATCCTCCAAACTTTCTGGCGTCGGAGTACTTGTCTTATCTAGTATTTTTCCATCAGGAGTCAGACTGGCAAACTTAATTCCAGTTCCTCCAATATCAATGGTTGCAATGGTCATTGTTCTTCCCATAAAAAGGGGCGAATCAGTAGTTAGTCTTTACTCTTTCGCCCCTCCTTTCTATCTCATAGTATTAGTTATCAAACACTTCAAAACTGTTAAATGTCTTCTTTTTTGATCAATTCTGTGCGAATTTCTTGTGGTGCTAAAAGTCCTGAATGAACTGGATATGGTCGCTCAAGCAAGTCCAGAATGGCTTGTTGGTGTTCAGATATGCGAACATTTTCTTGACTCATATTGTAGTAACGAAGTACATACCCTTCTTCATTTTCAGCCACTTTAAAGGCTGTCGGGCAGATTTGTGGCAAGTTGAGCGCCGCATGACTCAAGAGGCTGCCAGTCGCTGCAACACTTCCTTCTTGTTTAGCAACCTGAAGACTAGTGAATGGTGTTTGGAAGGCTTTGGCACGACGGAATGCTGAGAAGCGTTCTTGTGCTTGGTGGCATTCGAGAGCAAACTCGACTTCAAACTCACGCAAGCACTGAGCCTCTGGTGTTGGGAAGTAACCCCAGTCACCTAGCTCACCTGAGGCACGAAGAATGGTCACGGCAATGGTATCGTCTCCAAGGATTTCATACTCGTGCAATCCTTTATTGGCCACCGTCACTCCTTTTTCATCATCATAAAGGCTGACAAAGGCTTGTTGGTGTTGTGGATTTTCAGGATTTTCCCAAGAAGCAGCTGGTTTGTTTGGTCTTGTCACCACCTCATAGATGCTTTCAGAGTCATTGCTTGGACGCGTGTTATGAGTCTTAACCAAGAGACGGATACGGTGGTCTTTGGCGGTGTTGGTAAAGCGAGTCTTGAAGCGAATTTGTGGATTGTCAACAAAGACGGTCATCTCTGTTTCCAGAGGAAGGGTTGTCAATTCTTCTGAGCGTCCAGCTTCACGCGTCATAAACTCGATGATGCCTCTTTGTTCTGCATCCAGTTTTTCGTCTGCACTTACTGGAATTGTCAATTCATGCTTGAGCAAGATCTTGGCAAAACGAGCTGTATTTTCCAAGACTTCACAGCCTTTGAGTTCTGCGTAGATAGGCTCTGTTCCTTTTGGTTGGAAATAGATGTACTCATTTCCAATGTCACCACGGTCTTCAAAGCGAACAACATCTTCATACGCTTCATGAGTTGTCTTGTCATAGACTGTGATATTCTCATCCACACTGACCGTTACAAATGGCGTATCAATCACTCCATTTTGGTAAATACCGTCACGGTGTTCTTGTTCTCCTTCGAGCAATTGGAAGGTTGTCCAAGAAAGTGGTGCCAGATGAACAGGCACTGTTACGCGCACTTGTCGAGCGATACGAGCCTGACGGAACTTGTCTTTTGGCAAATCATACTCAAAATTAGCTCCCAGATCTTCGATTTTCGCTTCTACTGCGTGTCCTTCCAAGTCTTCGACACGGTAGCTTGGCAAGGTCAAGGCTACCATCTTCTTATAGCCTTCTGTTGGGTGCAATTCTTTGAAATCACAAACCGCTACATCAATCACTGTGCTGACCGTATCAACCTTGTCATGCAAACCTGTGTTAATGACAGTAAAGAGATGGTCGCTTTGGGCTTCGTGGGTTGCGATTTTACCCTTCCATTCGTTGAGAAGATTGGTCTTAACGAAGTTTCCAACTTGGTTGACCTTGGCAAAACGTGTCTCCATCTCACGGTGAACCTCGTCAATACTACAGCCACAGATACTATCATGGGGCGCATTTTGTAGAAGGACTTTCCAAGCATAGGTCAACTGGTCCTTGTGGTTGTGGCCGCCAGTGATGACCGTTAATGGTTCCACCACTTGTTCTAGGAGGTTGCTATTTTCTTGGAAGGCTTGTTTGAGGTAAATGCGTGATG
Source organism: Streptococcus sp. BS35b (assembly GCF_000286475.1). Classification (NCBI taxonomy): domain Bacteria; kingdom Bacillati; phylum Bacillota; class Bacilli; order Lactobacillales; family Streptococcaceae; genus Streptococcus; species Streptococcus sp. BS35b. Next base: position 103,618 of record NZ_ALKH01000002.1, on the reverse strand, counting down.
AAGAAGTGTTGGCAAGCGTGTACCAACCATCTGTTTCCTGACTGGTCAACTCACCTGTAACCGTTGATAACTGCTCCGGTAGAGCACTTTCTACTGCATGGACATAGTCGTCAAATGAACTATGAACAAAGGTCACATCTGGGAAGAGTTCATTGGCTACACGAATGGCTTCACTCAGATTGCGCTGTACAGGCTGGTGATCACATCCGTTCATCATCAACCATTGGTTGGTCGAAGCATAGTCACGTACGTCTGACAATTTTTGTTTCCAGAAGGCCAGGGCTTCATCCTTGTCAACTGGGATTTCATTCCCATTACTATACCAGTTGGCAAAGAGGATACCGAGGACACGACTTCCGTCCGCACCCTGCCAGTACATTTCTGAAAACTGAGAAGTGAACTGCTCATCTTCGAGGACTTGGTTGTCAAATCCAATCGGCTTGACACCACGCCCAAAGGCTGCCACGTGAATGCCTGATTTTTGAAGGATTTGAGGCGCTTGTCCCATATTTCCAAAGGTATCTGGGAAGTAACCAATCTGGGTTGATTTGCCCCATTTTGCACATTCTGCTTGACCAATCAAGGTGTTGCGGACGTTGGCTTCACTTGAAATCAAGTAATCATCCTGCAAGATGTAAAAGGGACCAATTTTGAGTTTGCCTTCGTCGATGTAACCTTGGACTTTGTCGCGATTTTCAGGACGAATTTCCAAGTAGTCATCCAGGACAATGGTTTGTCCATCCAAGTGGAAACTCTTAAACTCAGGGTCATTTTCAAAGAGATCAAAAAGATTGTCAAATAATTCCACCAACTGCATACGGTGGCTTTCAAAAGGTAAGTACCACTCACGATCCCAGTGACTATGTGAGATAATATGTACAACAACATTTTCCATGAGTAAAACCTCATTCTAACTTAAATTTTTATTTCTATCTAACTAAAGAACTGACTAGCGGATATCCAGGTAATCCAAGACCAATTCACAGAACATCATGTTGGCCCAAGAAAACCATTCACGTGAGTAAAGCGTTGGGTCGTCCACGTGGAAGCTTTCGTGCATAACACCTGTGCCACCATCGCAGGCAACCAGCTGATCCAGCAAGAATTTTTTCTCTGCCTTATCTCTTGTTGTCAAGCCTTGGATAGAAAGGGCAATGGGCCAGATATAGCGATAGAAGGTATGAGAACTTCCGAGACCGCTAGCGTATTCTCCTTGGTAGAAGTATGGATTTTCAGGGCTCAGAATGGTACGGCGTGTGGCTTGATACACTTCGTCTTCAATGTCGCAATAGCCCAGATAAGGCGCAGCCAGCAGACTCGGTACATTTGGATCATCCATGATGCTAGCATTTCCTAGGCCATCCACTTCAAAGGCGTAAATCTTTTCACCCTTGCTGTTAGTTGTGTAGGCGTAATTTTCGATGCCTTCTTGGATCTCTGCTTGGAGACCCTTAGCGTCTGCGATAATACTCTCGCTATCAGCCAAGTTTAATTCTGCAAAGATTTTTTGCACATACCCCAAGACAACTACGGCAAACATATTGGACGGAATCAAATAGCTATACTGGCAGCAGTCATCACTCGGACGAAAAGCTGACCAGGTCATACCTGTCACGGCAAAGTCAGGTCCAAAGCCATCATTTACCAGAGTATCTTCCTTGCGGTCTGTATCCCGAACGAAACGATAAGGAGAATTGTTGTGGTCTTGTTCCACCGTCCACAGATGAAGAATTTCCTTGGTCGCTGCGACAAAAGTCTCATCAAACTGACTGGTCTCGCCAGTCTCTTTCCAAAGGAGATAAGCCAGTTGCAAAGGATAGCAAAGCGAGTCCACCTCATACTTGCGTTCCCAAATCCAGCCATTAAGGTCGGTATGGTCAGTCTCGTGGTGGCCCTTCCAATTCTCTTCAATGTTAAAGGAATTGGCATAAGGATCCTTGAGCACCAAGGTCATCTGACGCTTGACCAAACCTGCAATGGTCTGACGCAAGAGAGGATCTCTTTTAGCCACATGCAGGTAGGGTCTAAGTTGGGCTGTCGAATCCCGAAGCCACATCGCAGGAATATCCCCAGTCAAGACAAAAGTTGAGCCATCTTCTAGAATCTCGACCGTATTGTCCAAGGTGTCTGTATAGCAACGCTCAAAGACATCTACCCACTCCGGATGGTCCTTAGCCCGCTCCGCTACTTCATCCAGCCATTCTCTAACAATTTCTTTCGAATAAATCATCGTGCAGTTTCCTCTTTCAAACAAGTTTCATGTTCAGTATATAGTTTTTGAGACAGAAAATACATACACAAATGATAGTCATTTTTCTACAAAATTGCTTACTTTCGAACCCCATATCTAAAGGCCCTCTTTTTCTGATATAATGTAGAAAAACAGCTAAAGGAAAGACTATGAAACCACTACTTGAAACCATCGATACCCGCTTTGGAACTGCCAGCAAACATGCCTTTTCTCGGGGGAATACCCTGCCTTACACGGGCGTTCCTTTTGGGATGAATTATTTTGTTCCCCAGACTAGTGACCAGGAGGGAGCTTGGTTCTTTGATCCACATATGCCCATTTTTCAGGGGATTCGATTGACTCATCAACCAAGTCCTTGGATTGGCGACTATTCTTGGCTACTCCTGACACCTGTCACAGGCCAGCTAGGGGGAGACAGCCTCTTCCATCGCCAGTCTTCCTATGATACGGACAAAGCCTCTTTCCAACCCCATTATCTGAAGATTTTCTCCCTGCGCTATCAAGTTGAAAGCCAGCTTACTCCGACTTGCTACGGTGCTTCTATTCGCCTAGAGCAAAAGCAAGGTAAAGCCCTCTCCCTCTATCTTCACGCAGCAGATGAACTGACAGTGGAGCAAGTAGATAAGCGAACTCTGGCCCTAAGACAAGAAGGTAAAACAGAGACCAACAAAAGTCCTCTGATACTGTTTACTGCCCTACAAATGAATACAGATATTCTTGCTGTCAGCCAAGAAGAGGGAGACTGGCGAATTGACTTAGCAGACAGTCATGCTGAGATTCAGTTAGCGACTTCTTTCATATCGCCTTCTCAAGCTCTGCTTAATCTACCTCAAGAAGATTTTGATAGCTGTAAAGCAAGTGCAAAAGCAGATTGGGAAGAACTCCTCCATCGTTTTGACGTTATCGAGACTGGAGAGGCTGACCGAACCTTCTTTGACCACTGCCTTTACAGACTCTTCCTCTTCCCGCAGACTTTTTATGAGGTTGATGAATCAGGGAAAGCCATCCACGTGGATCTGGCTACTGGTACTGTCAAGCCCGGTGTCCTCTTTAGCAACAATGGTTTCTGGGATACCTTCCGCACCACCTTCCCCCTCTTTGCCCTTGTCATACCAGAACACTATCACCGCTTTTTAGAAGGTTTCCTCAATAGCTACCGCAATACTGGTTTCCTGCCAAAATGGCTGGCCCCAGACGAGCGTGGCATGATGCCTGGTACTCTTTTAGACGGCATTATCGCAGATAGCGCCTGCAAGGACATGGCTATCGATTTGGAAGAAAAACTCCTCCAAGCCATGCTGGAAACAGCCAGCAAGTCCGACCCTCTCGGCATCAATGGCCGTCACGGATTAGCCCAATACCAAGAATTAGGTTATCTCTCTACCGACCACCACGAAAGTGTCAATCACACCCTTGACTACGCCTATAGCGATTTTTGTATCGCCAACTGTGCCGAAAAGCTTGGTCAGAATAACATCGCGGAAACTTATAGAACTGCGTCTCAAAATTACCGTCATCTATTTGATGTTGAAACAGGTTACATGCGAGCGCGTGATTATCAAGGAAAATTCCGCCCTGACTTCTCTCCCTATAGTTGGGGACGCGACTACGCCGAATGCTCTGCCATTCAAGCGACTTTAGGCGTCCTCCATGACATCCCAGGCTTAATCCAGCTTATGGGTGGAAAAGAATCCTTCAGCAATTATCTTTTGAAAGCCTGTCAGAATGCTCCTCTCTTTGAAACGACTGGCTATGGTTACGAGATTCATGAAATGAGCGAGATGGCAACAGCTCCCTTTGGACAACTCGCCATCTCTAACCAGCCTAGCTTCCACATTCCATATCTCTTTCGCTACAGCGACTACCCTGACTACACTGCTCTACTCATCAAAACCTTGCGTCAGAAAGCCTTTCACCCAAGCTGGCAAGCCTATCCTGGCGATGAAGACAATGGCAGTCTCTCGGCTTGGTACATCTGGTCAGCTCTTGGATTCTACCCGATCTGTCCGGGCAAACCCAGCTATGATCTCGGAATCCCTCTCTTTGACCATCTCCGTATCTACCTGGCTAAGGAAAATAAATGGCTGGATATCCATACCGAGCAAAACCACAGCCATTTCAACTTTGTCAAAGAATGCCGATTGGACAAGACCATAGTATCTAGCATTCAACACCAAGACCTCTTGAAAGCCGAGCAACTGACCTTCACCCTCAGCTGGCTACCAAATCACTCCTAACCAAAAGAACCTTTGCATCGCGCAAAGGTTCTTCTTTTATGAAACTTGGACCTGAAGCTGGTCAACCAGCTGCCCATCTACCGTTAGATTCAGATAAAAGTCCAAGGTTTTATCTCCTGCAAAATACAAGGTTGGTAGCGTTAGCTTTTTTTCAGTCTCGCCAACTTGAAACGCAAGGACTTGAATCTCGTCCCGATAAGCGACACCATGCACACCCGTCCCTGGTTGAATCGAAATCTTAGCTTCTAAAGGACTGCTAAATTCTATGCGCTTCACTGTAAAGTGGACATTTTCTCCCTTGGTCACAGCTAGACTTTTTTCCGAAAACTCTAGTTGCTGAACAGTTTCTTTTTTCGACAAGGTAGGTGTTTTATAGAGTGAAATCTTGGTCAACAAAGGCAAAGCCTGTGCCTCTGTAATGGTCACGCGTATCTTCTGCGCCTCAACGACTGATCCTCGTAAGAGACGTTTGTAGCCAACAGTATAACCAGAGCCAAACTCCTGCCAGGCACCATCCAACTCTACCTGAACATGGAAAGCAGCGATGCGTTGCCCCAACTTCAAATCTTCTCTTAACTCAATCACATCAAAAGTTTTAGGTGATCCTAAATCAAGCTCTAATTGGATTGGCAACTCTGCATCACTTGCCCAAGAACTAGCCTCCAGTCCATCTGTCAGATGATGACAAGCAAAGTCTGGTGATAGAGCAGGGCCAGATACCTTGGCTCCCAGAGCTAAATCTTCCCTATAGAGTGTGTCACGGTAGGCAGCAAATTCATACAGTCGCCGGATATCCTTTTCGTCAAAGAGTCCATCTTGGTTTGGCGGAATATTGAGTAAGAGAGGTGTACCCCGACCCACCGAGTGAAAGTAGATTTCGACCAATTCCTCGAGAGACTTGGGGTCCTGATCCTCATGGTAAAACCAGCCCGGCCGAAGAGAAACATCTGCCTCACCGATTGAAAATAGCGTCCCTGAGGGGTCTCCGTGCTGTAGATAATCTAATTCCGCCTCTGTCCCCAACTGGTCTGACTTGACTTTTTGCCACAAAGGATCCCCTGCATAGCCTCGTTCATTTCCAATCCAGCGAATACTGGTCCCTTCAGTTGAGAAAATCAAACAATCGCCCTGCAAGTCACGAATGGTTTCAAACCAGGTCTCAAACTCATAGTCGATCTTCTGGGCCCCTTCGCCTCGAGCACCATCCATCCACACCTCAGCGAACTTACCAGCATTCCCATAGGCAGGATTTGACAAAATTTCCTTCAATTGAGCCAGATAGTAGGCATTGTAGTCCGCTTCTCGGTCCACGTGATAGAGGGAACTGTGAGCATCCCAAGGAGACAAATACACTCCCATATCCATATCAAACTCAGTCGCAGCTTGGGAAACCTCAAGGAGCAAGTCCCCCTTTCCATCCCTCCAAGGGCTAACCTTGACCGAATAATCTGTCTGGGCTGTCGGGTAAAGCACAAAACCATCGTGGTGCTTCACCACCAAAATCAGCTTTTTAAAACCTGTTTCTTTGAGCACTCGAACCCATTCACGCGCATCCAACTTGGTCGGGTTAAAACGCTTGGGATCCTCTTTCCCACTTCCCCATTCCTGGTCATAAAAGGTATTGGGACCAAAATGGATAAAGGCAGCTAGTTCATCCTCTAAATAAGCTAGCTGGGCCTGGCTTGGTAATGGTCCATGCGGTTTTATGTTCGTCATCATCTCGTATCTCTTTCTCTTGTTCACAAAGTTATCCACAACTTGTGGATAAGAAAACATTCCTAAAAACTAGTTTTTTCAGTCTCTAGCTCACCTGTCGCCCTAAACATACCTTTGTCAAACAGCTCTGTACTAGGGTTTATACTAGTTTTCCAGAAATTCACTAACATACGGAACTATTTTCAGGATACTTCAACACCCTGAGTTGTATGTCATTTTCCCCTAGACTTATCCACAGACTGTGAATAAGCTATTGTTCCAGACTGCTCTCTCCTTGACTATAACAAAAAGCGATAGCAGCGTCAATATGACTAAGATTCCTTCCTAAATCCCCTGAAAAGATTCTATAATTTGTACAATCGTAGCTTTTGCATTCGCCAGCTAGTTAGAAGCAGCCAGTAGAAAATGACTGCCTTATCACATTGTGAACAGCACAACTGTGGTACTATAATACCTAACAACCTAATCGTTTCCAGCAAAAAATCCCGCAGATTTGCGGGATTCTCTCTTGCATCAATGCGCCAACATTTCTTGGGCGATTTCTTGGCCAGATAGGTTATCTGGGTAGTAGGTTGGCCAGTTATCCATCTCTTCAAAAAGGGCTTCTTGGCTAGTACCTCCAAAGAAGATATGGAAATGTTCTGCCTTAACTGGGGCGATATTGTGGTCACTAAACTGAACATACTTGAACTGTCCAGCGTCCGCATCTGTCGCTTCAAAGAGGAAGCGCACCCCACGATTGCCTTTCTTATAAGTCAAGATTTTCTTGCCGACATACTTGTAGGTGAATTTCTTACTTTGGCCACCTTGAACAAATTCCATAGTGTTATCCGTGATGTTAATCTTGGTCACATCTGTCTGGTAGCCTTTTCTATAGTAGGCCTTGTACTCATCCTTTGTCATCTTGCCAGTCAATTTAGCCTTGTAGTCAAAGACTTGATCGAAAGTACCATCTTCAAGGAAAGGATAGACAGATTGCCAGTTACCAGCATAGTCACTCAAGGTACGATCTTTGACATCTGCATCCTCAAAGTAACCATTGTGAACTGTCTTCGTATCCTCTGCTTTTTCAGGCTCGATTTCTGGTCCTTCTTGGTCTGTTGTCTGCTTCAAAGCCTTGAGGTTTTTCTCCATCACGGAGATATAGTCTTCACCGGCCTTGGTTGCTTCTTCTGTCAGACTCTCTAGCGGATTGAGCACGTCTAGTTTGACGCCCGTTTCTTTTGAAAGTGTATTAGCTAGGGCTTGTGAGGCATTTTCTTCAAAGTAGATATAAGAAATCTTGTTTTTCTTGATATACTCTGTCAATTCAGCCAGACGAGCAGCTGACGGTTCTGCATCTGGAGAGAGACCTGAGATGGCGACTTGTTTAAGTCCATAGTCCAAGGCAAGGTAGTTAAAGGCAGCGTGCTGGGTCACAAAGCTCTTTTGTTTGGCTTGAGACAAACCATCTGTATAGGCCTTATCCAAGGCTTGCAATTTTTCAATATAGGCAGCAGCATTCTTCTCAAAAGTCTCTTTTTTATCAGGATAATCTGCTGACAAACTGTCACGGATATGCTCTACCAGTTTGATGGCGCGTGCTGGTGAAAGCCAAACGTGGGGATCGTAGTCATGATGGTGACCCTCACCGCCATGATCATGCCCTTCCTCTTCTTCCTCGCCACCTGGCAAGAGCAGCATATCGCCTGTCGCCTTGATGGTTTTCACTTTTTTCTTATCCAAGGATTCTAGCAATTTTGGAACCCAAGTTTCCATGTTTTCATTTTCATAGACAAAGGTATCCGCGTCTTGGATTTTGGCAACTGCCTTGGCAGACGGTTCATACTCATGGGGTTCTGTACCAGCACCGATTAGAAGTTCTACATTAGCAGTATCTCCTGCGACTTGCTTGGTAAATTCGTAGACAGGGTAAAAGGTTGTTACGATATTTAGCTTCCCATCTGCCTGTTTTTGATTGGAACAAGCCACTAAAAACAGAGCACATAGACTAGCCAATAGTAAGCTAATTTTTTTCATTTCATTCTCCTATTTGATAAAACGTTTCAGTAGACTGACTAACAAAAAGACAGCTACAAAGATAATGGTGATACTAGCGCTAGCAGGTGTTTCCGCATAGTAGGAAATATAAAGTCCTGCCACCATTCCCAAAAAGCCAATAGCACTGGCTAGCAACATAACGGATTTAAAGTTTTTCCCCAGACGAAGGGCAATACTAGCTGGCAAGACCATAATGGTTGACACCAAAAGGGCTCCTGCTGCTGGAATCATAAGGGCAATAGCTACCCCTGTCACCATGTTAAAGAGGATAGACATAGTACGAACTGGCAAGCCATCCACAAAGGCCGTGTCCTCATCAAAAGTCAGGATATACATTGGTCGCAAGAACAAGAAAGTCAAGAGTAAAACGACCGCCGCAATGGCAAAGAGGAAAATCACCTGCTCCTGGCTAATGGTCACAATCGAACCAAAGAGATATTGGTCCAAACTCATGGAACTCGAACTTTTCCCCTTACTCATCACGATAAGGGAGACTGCAAGCCCTGTAGACATGAGGATGGCAGTTCCGATTTCCATAAAATTCTTATAGACTGTCCGGAGATACTCTAGAAAGACCGCAGCGATCAAGACAATGGCAATGGTTGAAATAGTCGGAGAAATCCCCAAAACCAGACCAAAGGCTACTCCTGATAGAGAAACGTGGCTGAGGGTATCGCTCATGAGACTCTGACGACGTAAGATAAGGAAGGTCCCAAGAACTGGAGAAAAGAGACTCATGGCAATGACCGCCAAGAAGGCACGCTGCATGAAGTCATAAGATAACAAACTAAGCATGGTCCACCTCCTGGTCACTTTCGTGAACGTTGAAACAACGCCACGGCGAGTCTTGATTGCGCACTAGATGGATATTGCGATCCGCATAGTCCTTGACCTCCTCAGGGTCATGGGTAATCATCAAAACAGCCTTGCCATGGTGATGAGCACTGTGGTGCATGAGTTCGTAAAATTCATTTTTACTCCCTGCATCCATCCCTGTTGTCGGCTCATCCAAGACAAAGATATCTGGGTCAGAAGCAAACATCCGAGCAATCACTGCTCGTTGCTTTTGCCCTCCAGAAAGGGAGCCAATTCGTTTGTCACGGTGTTCCCACATACCAACTGAGTCTAGACTAGCCTTGATATGCTCCTCATCATGGGCGTTCAAGCGGCGGAACCAGCCCTTTCGCGGATAACGACCCGACTTGACAAATTCATAAACCGTACTTGGAAAACCAGCATTAAAACTGGCAATCTGCTGGGGAAGATAAGCTATCCTAAGCTTTTTCCCATGAGTATTTGTCTTTGAGATGGTTACCTTGCCAAATCTTGGCTGCAAGATGCCTAGACTTGCCTTGATCAGCGTCGTCTTGGCAGCTCCATTTTCACCAGTCAGGGTGACAAACTCCCCGCTATCAACACTGTAGTTGATGTGCTCGAGGACAGGCTCTTTGTCATAATAGAAAGACAAGTCCTCTACTGTAATATACCGCATTATTTGATTTCTCCTACTAAAGCAGTTAAAAACCGCTGGATGACTTCTTGTTCATTTGGAGTAAACTGACTTGCTACTTGTTCATAGGCTAAGAGAGTGTGTTCATGATGATGGTGGTGTTCCTCTGCCACTGGTCGAGCTAGTTCTGTCAGTTGGTAAAAGATCACACGTGCATCTTTTGGATCTCTAGATGTCTCTAACATGCCCTCTTTGACCAAAGACTTGATAGCCTTGGTCACTGCCGCCTGACTGACATTAAGGCGACGGGCCAACTCTGAGTTGGTTAGGGATTCTTCTGACAAGAGCATGAGGATGTGTTCCTGAGTGTTGGTCAAGGCAACGTCACTCGTGCAATGCCCAATCAGAATTTCATGCTGGTTCTCAGATCTCAAGATCACCTCGTTTAAAAAGTTATCGATTTCCTGTGCAAGCTGTCTCATGTGTTACTCCTTCCCTAGCTATCTTTTCCGTAAAAAAAACTTAGATAGCCACCGATTCTTTACTGGTTAATTATATCATAAACCAAAAAAGAGTCAAGGGAAAAAGGCGTAAAAACGTTTCCCTAGACTCTTCTAGATGGAAAATTTAACCTATTTTAGCTTTGGTTTTCGGCTCGATAAGATACCTGCCAAACCAGCTACCATTCCCATCAAGAGCAAGAAGATGGACTGCTCGCTTCCTGTATTTGGAAGAGCTTTTTCTGAGACAACTGCCTTCTTGCTAAATTGACCTGCCACCTCATAAGTAAGTGGTACATTTGTAGTCGCATCGCTAGCAGCTGCATTCGTTTGAGGTGTTTCTACTGGTAGACTAAAGTTTTTAGAATCCACAGAAATCGTCCGTGAGTTCGGATTGATCTTTTCATACTGGGTCAAATCAGCAGTCTTCAGATACTCTTCAAAGGCTGCATCCATAGATGGGCCTTCTTCACGCGCGCCACCTAACATAGTGTAGCCATCACCACCCGCAGCTAAGAAATCATTGGTTGCAAGATAGTACGTTTTTGCAAGGTCTAGAAGATCATAACGACCAGTCGTGCGGTTTTTGACCTGGATGGCCAAGACACGTTTTCCTGATGGTAGGTTGGTATCATAGTAGACCTTCACACCCGAAACTTGCAAGAAGCCCCCACTTGGCTCTAACAATGGTTGGCCGTTCTCATCCAAGACATTCTTACCATCCTTATCGATCTGCAAGATAGATCCGAGTGATTTTTCAAACATATCCAAGACTTGTTGCCCCGTCACTTGGATTTGTGAGATGGTATTCCCAAACGGAAGAACAGCAATAACATTTCCTTTAGTGATTGGTTTGCCTTTTGCAATGGTTTCACGCAAGCCACCACCATTTGTCACAGCGATGTCTGTCGGATGGCTAAATCCTGTTTGACCATACTGATAGAGTGAGTCTGCTACGACGTTTCCGAGGTTGGTTTCACGGACCCGAACATTTTCACGATCACCGTTTAGTTCTACAGGGCTATTTGAGACAATCTCAACTGCATTTTCAGCATCGTATTTTTGTTTAATGTCTTTGACTAGTTTTTCAACTGTAGGATTAGCTGGTAATTTTTTAGCATCAGCAGCTGCAATCAACGTAGGATTGCCCAAAAGCTGACGTGATTTGTAGATAACCTTCCCAACATTATGAAGGTAGCTTCCTGTTTGGTTATAGGTAACATTGTCGCCATAAGTTGTGGAAGCTACCGTATGAGAATGCCCATCAATAACTGTCACACGTTTGCCTTTAAGACGAGGATTTTTAGAGAGAGCTTCTGCCAAGGTTGAACCACGCCACTCGACTGGAGTTGTGGTATCTACACCCAAGTGAGCGAGCACAACATAGTGTTTGTAGTCCTTACCTTCTGCACGAGCCTTAGCTTGAACTTCTTCGATGACCTTATTGACTTCAGAGATTGGATCTGTAAAAGTTACCCCTTTAATGTTTTTAGGGTGGGTTTTTGTAGCAGTTTCAGGTGTTGTCACACCGATTACAACAAATTCATCACCTTCCACAGTCTTATCTTTATCAACGATTGTGGAAGCTTCAAAAAGACGAGCTCCATTAACATAGGTATTTGAGCTAAGTAATGGGAATTTCAAGATTTCCTTGTATTTTTTAACTTCATCAAGACCAAAGTCAAACTCATGGTTTCCTACTGCCATGGCATCATACTGCATCTGATTGAGAATTTCAGCACGTGCTTCACCCTTAGTAGAGTTGGAAATCGGCAAACCTTGGAAAGCATCTCCCGCATCAACAACTAGAGTATTTTGATTTGATTTCGCACGCTCCTGCTCAATGACAGTCGCTAACTTGGCATCTCCAATTACTCCCTTTTCCTCTACAATACGACCATGGACATCATTGGTGTGTAAGATAACGGTGTCCTTTTCTTCGCTTTTAGTAGATTCAGCAGGAGCTGTCGGAGCTTCTGTAGGTGCAACTGCTTCTGAAGTCGCCGAAGTTTCCGGTACCGCAGGGCTCTCAACAGGAGCTGGAGTCGCCGACGTAGCAGGAGTCGCTACAACAGCTGAACTTTCTGCAGGAGTCGTTGCTTCTTCAGCGTAGACTTGTCCAGCTAAAAAGGCTGGGGCTAATAGAGCTGTCGATAAGACAGGTAACAAAGAACGTTTATTCATTTTGAAATCCTTTTCTTTTCTTTTTTCCTTTATATTATACGCTATTTCTAGAAAATTTGAAACCTTTGACTTATTTTCATCTAAAACATTCGCTATTTAAACAAAAAAAGCTTGGGTTCCAATCCCAAACTTTTATCTGATTTTATTGGAAATCTTTGATGTTCCCATCATAGCTCGCCCAGTCCTTGCTAAAGAAGCGGTCATTCATTTTGTAGTCTGGAGCTGGTTTCGGATCCGTCAAGAAAGGATTGGCAACCTTATCAAAAGCTAGCCAACCTAACCATCCTAGATGAATGGTGTCCTTAACAAAATAAGGGTCCCCTCCATTTTTTGAAAAATCAGCAATATTGGTAAAACCCTGACTTTCTAATTGGTAACGAATTTTCTCCACTGCATGCTGGTACATCTCTTCGCTGAGCCCTGTGTACTCCATCCATTTCTTATTGACCGGTTGAATGACAAAGAGCACATTGACATTCGACTTAGCAAATTGATTGAGGACCAGCTGCAAATCATTGTACTCAGAGGACTTGAGGAAGTTGTAATTTTTTTGATACCCTTCCCATTTTTTTAAATCCTTTTGAACCTCTCTCGTATAGAAATGATTTTCCATCCCCATATCGTTATTGGTCGTATTTGCTTCTGCGTCCTTACGAACAATTTTTTCTAACTCATCATAAGAAAATTGATCCGGAAGATCTTTTAAATAGTTCTCCACGTGTTCCTTGTACTTGAGTTTTCCTCGAATGGAGAATTGTCCAAAGAGAGCGGATTGCTTTTCATTGAATCGCGCAAAAATATCAATAGCAACCTGATCAACCTCTGATAATTCTTCACCCTTTGACAGTTTTTGAACAATGCCTTTTAATGCAACATTAGGATTCTGCTTTAACAATCGAATAGCCGCATGCTTTGCAGCAATATCACCAGATTGATTTTCCAAAAAAGCTGTCAATTGGTCACTGTTAAAAAATCTCTGAAACGCTGCGGGTTCATAATCTGTCTCCGTAAACCACTGAGGCGAAATCACAAATACAGCCTGCTTATTCTCTATTTCTGGCAAAATTTGCTGTAGACCAAAATATTGATTGAGAGAGGCTGCTCCTGCTTGACCTAGAAAGTAAGGACGATAGGGACGATGGTATTTTTCCGCTAAAACAGCTGGATGGACACTATCAAATCGAATCCATTCACTAGACCCTAGAAAAGGAATAAAACGCATATTTGGATCCGTAAGAGCCCTTACTTTTTGGCTTCTATCTTTAAAACTCTCTGCACTAACAGAAGCCGCCGAATATTTCTCCTCCGTCAGATTATGACTTGTTGTACTTGGATAAAAAAAGATGAGTAAAAGAATCAAAAGGCCAGCAATGAAGATAGGACCGAAGATCAGCCACAAGCGTTTAAGCATTCTTCAACTCCGTGATACCTGCTACGATTTTATTAGCCGTATTCCAGTCATCACGACCAAACTCCGTCACTGGAACACGAATGTCAAAACGGTTTTCAATCTCAACAATCAATTCAACCGTTCCCATGCTATCCAAGACACCAGCATCAAAAAGATCTTCATCCATCATGTCAGAAACATCTTCCATAAACAACTCATCAATAATTTCAATAACTTCTGATTTGATATCCATTTTTCATATCCTTTTATTTTTTAAACCATAAATCATTCAAAAATCCAGAAAAGATTAAGAATGAAACCATTACGACATGGAAGGTGACAACCATGCCAAGCAACTGAATCCAGCGATTCTCAGGTAAGGAACCCTTCCCAGCTTTTTTCCGTTCTTTATTGAGCGCTTTTTTCTTACGAACCCAAGCATCATTGATAACCAGTCCAATCCCATGAAAAAGTCCGTAGGCGATGTAATACCAAGTCACACCATGCCAAAACCCCATAATCAGCATATTGAGGATATAAGCTACACTTGAGGTCATATTGCGATTTTTAAAGATCTTCTTTCTGGTCATGATCATCACCATCCGCATAAAGACAAAGTCACGAAACCAGAAAGACAGACTCATGTGCCAGCGATTCCAAAACTCTTTTAAATCCCTAGACAAAAAGGGCTTGTTAAAGTTGATGGGACTATGAATCCCCATCAAATTGGAGATGGCTAAGGCAAACATAGAGTAGCCCGCAAAGTCAAAGAACAAGTCTAGACCAAAAGTATACATCACCGCCAGAGCATAATGATTAAAGAAACCACCTGTCTGTAAGGCCAAATTTTTCAGCGGAGGCAGTAATATCTCTCCTAAAACATGGGCCAAGATAAACTTGTAGAGGAAGCCAAGCATGATATACTTGACAGCCTCTTCTAGCATGTCCATCAACTCATCCCGTTCAGGAATGGTCTCATAATTTTCATTGAAGCGTTTAAAACGATCAATGGGACCACTCGAGAAAGTCGGCATAAAGAGAAGAAAACGTAAGAATTGCCAGACGGTTAAATCTTTGATGACACCATCTCTCAGTTCGATGATAATCCCAACCGAACGAAACGTCAGGTAAGAAATTCCCAAAAATCCAAGCAAAGACTGCGTTCCATTGATAGCTGGCTGAACTTTAACAAAGATAATCGGAAGGAGGGATAGAAAACTAACTAGATAGAAGACCCACTTGCCATCCTTATTTTTTCGATAATGCTTATAGAAGAGTACGAGCAATATTTCCCAGCAAAGGTAAATACCTAATGCAGCCAATTGATTCGTCTTTCCACCGACCAACATGGTGACGATAAAGAAGAGACTAACGAGCACCTCATACCAGGCAAAACGTTTCTTGAAAAAAAGACCGATGAAGATAGGTAAAGTCGCAACAATTACGTATAAAAAGTACTGAAGATCACCATAAGGTTCCAAATGAGGTAGCTGTTTATAAAGCTCCATCATCTACTGTTTACCTCGTTAATCAAGCCTTTGATATCAATTTTACCATTAGGCGTTAGTGGTAAACTGTCTCGATAGAGAAACTTAGATGGCATCATATAGGACATCATGATATCTGCCAAATCTTCCTTGATAGCCTTGGTAATATCGATATCGCGTTCAAACTGTTCACGAACACCGTCCTTTAGGATAACATAGGCCAGCAGATTTTGCACCTTGTGGTCCTTGTTATAACGTGGAACAGCAACAGCCGACTCAATAAAGCGAGACTTGTTGAGGTTTTGAGAGACATCTTCAAGCTCAATGCGATAGCCATTAAACTTAATTTGGAAGTCCATGCGTCCGCCATAGAGAAGCAAGCCCTCCTCTGTCATGGTTCCTACATCCCCTGTGTGGTAGGCTGGAAGACCTTCGAACTCAAAGAAAGCTTCTGCCGTTTTTTCAGGATTATTCATATAACCTTTTGAAACAGCTGGTCCAGAAACAATGATTTCTCCCTGTTCACCATTTGGCAGTTTCTTACCTTCTTCATCAATGACAAAGGTTGGAGAATCCGCCTTGGTATAGCCGATTGGCAGGCGTTTGAGAGTCTTCAACATCTCGTCTGTTACAGCAACTGCTGACAAAGCTACTGTCGCTTCTGTTGGACCGTAGGCATTGATAATACGAGCATTTGGGAACCGCTCACGTAGTTTTTGAGCTGTTTTAACCGTTAATTCTTCACCATCAAAGTAGAAATGCGTGATCCCTGGCATTTTCTCGCTGTTAAAGTCTTCTGACAACATGGCCATATCTGCAAAGGACGGTGTTGATGTCCAGATAGCGATTGGCAATGAAAAAATCGTCGCAAAGAGTTTTTTGAAGTCCTGAGTAATGGCTGAAGGAAGAGCGAAAAGCGTACCACCTAGTGCCAAGGTTGGCGCCCAGTACATGACAGATAGGTCAAAAGAATAAGGGGGCTGAGCCAGCATTTGTGGACGACTTGGCGTCGCAAATTCCTTATCTGTAATCATCCAGTTGGTAAAGCTGAGGAGATTGTCATGGGAAATCTGCACCCCCTTAGGCTTACCGGTCGTACCAGAAGTAAAGATGATGTAGTAATTATCATCTCCCTTGACTGGATGCGTCATCTCATAGCTATCCCCTTGAGCAAAGGCTTCTTGAACCTGAGCTAAAGTCATCATTGGCGTAGAGACTTGCTCTAATGGAAAATCTGAGATAGCAATAATCAAGCTTGGCTCTGCAACTTCTACGATAGCAGAAACTCGTTCCAAGGCCGAATGGCTGTCAATTGGAATGTAGGCATGACCTGACTTAGTTAGCGCTACAAAGGTAGCCAACATCTCATATTCCTGACCACCAAAAACGACGACTGGTGATTTCTCAGGCAAGCCAAGTCGATCGATAGCTGCAGCTAAACTATCTGAATCAGCCTTCAGATCACCATAAGTATGCTCTTGACCTAAAACATTATAGACAGGATATGTTGGTTGTATTTGAGCAAAGTGCTCAATCGTTTCAATCATATCTTTTATCGGTTTAT
Source organism: Streptococcus sp. BS35b (assembly GCF_000286475.1). NCBI lineage: Bacteria > Bacillati > Bacillota > Bacilli > Lactobacillales > Streptococcaceae > Streptococcus > Streptococcus sp. BS35b. The sequence continues at coordinate 86,799 of NZ_ALKH01000002.1, read as the reverse complement.
TAGACACTGTTCCTTTTCTCCTTTAAACTAGAACTCATTATAAATAAAGCCACCTTGTCCCTGCCCAAGGTAACTAAAAAAATAAAGCAGGCCAAGCAAGATTACAAAATATAGGGCCGTTCGGCCTAAGAATACATGCAGATTTCGTTGTTTTTTCATAAGCTATCCATTAATATATCATTTCTATCGGCTACAAATACGCACTATTAGTAACTTATCTTCCTAACATTTTACCACTTTATCAACCTTTTTTTCAACTGTTTACCATAACTTAAAAGTTCGTTTTAGGTTATTTTAAGATAAATTAAAATGTTAACAGTAAATGTGAACAAAAATTTCCATTTCTATAAAACTCCTATACCAGTCATCACAAATTAAACAGTTTAAAAATTAACAGCAAACACACGGCTCCCCCTTTGGGCATTTTTATGCTAAAATAGAAGGTATGGATAAGATTATTAAAACTATATCAGAAAGCGGAGCCTTTCGTGCTTTTGTCCTTGACAGCACAGAAACCGTCCGCACTGCTCAAGAAAAACATCAAACTCAAGCCAGTTCAACTGTTGCACTTGGTCGCACCCTTATCGCTAGTCAGATTCTCGCAGCCAATGAAAAAGGAGATACCAAGATTACTATAAAAGTTCTTGGAACGAGCTCTCTCGGTGCCATCATCACTGTCGCAGATACCAAGGGAAATGTCAAAGGCTACGTTCAAAATCCCGGTGTAGATATCAAAAAAACTGCAACGGGTGAAGTCCTAGTCGGACCTTTTGTTGGAAACGGTCAATTTCTCGTTATCACAGACTACGGTACTGGAAATCCCTACAACTCTATGACTCCTCTCATCTCTGGAGAAATCGGTGAAGACTTGGCCTACTACCTGACCGAAAGTCAACAAACTCCTTCAGCCGTCGGCCTCAATGTTCTTTTGGATAAAGACGACAAGGTCAAAGTCGCTGGTGGCTTCTTACTACAAGTATTGCCAAATGCCAAAGAGGAAGAGATTGCCCGCTTTGAAAAACGCATCCAAGAAATGCCAGCCATTTCGACTCTTCTAGAAAGCGACGACCATATCGAAGCCCTTCTCAAGGCTATCTATGGTGACGAATCTTACAAACGTCTATCTGAAGAAGAAATTCGTTTCCAATGCGACTGCAGCAAAGACCGTTTTATGAACGCTCTTGCCAGCCTTCCAAGCTCAGACTTAGAGGAAATGAAAGAGGAAGACCACGGGGCAGAAATCACTTGTCAATTCTGCCAAACAACTTATAACTTTGATGAAAACGACCTGGAGGAACTCATTCGTGACAAATCTTAATACACCTTTTATGATTGGCAATGTTGAGATTCCCAATCGTACTGTTTTAGCGCCCATGGCTGGCGTGACCAACTCAGCCTTTCGTACCATCGCAAAAGAGCTCGGAGCTGGACTCGTTGTCATGGAAATGGTCTCTGACAAGGGAATCCAATACAACAATGAAAAAACCTTGCATATGCTTCACATCGATGAAGGCGAAAATCCCGTTTCTATCCAACTCTTTGGTAGTGATGAAGACAGCCTAGCACGCGCAGCAGAATTCATCCAAGAAAACACCAAGACCGATATCGTCGATATCAACATGGGCTGCCCAGTTAACAAAATCGTGAAGAATGAAGCTGGCGCTATGTGGCTCAAGGACCCCGACAAGATCTACTCTATTATCAACAAGGTCCAATCTGTCCTTGATATCCCCCTTACTGTCAAAATGCGTACCGGCTGGGCTGACCCATCTCTGGCAGTAGAAAATGCTCTCGCCGCTGAGGCTGCTGGTGTCTCTGCCCTTGCTATGCACGGTCGTACCCGTGAGCAAATGTATACTGGTCACGCTGACCTTGAGACCCTTCACAAGGTTGCTCAAGCTTTGACCAAGATTCCATTTATCGCCAACGGTGACATCCGTACAGTTCAAGATGCTAAACAACGCATCGAAGAAGTTGGTGCTGACGCAGTTATGATTGGCCGAGCAGCCATGGGTAATCCCTACCTCTTCAATCAAATCAACCACTACTTTGAAACAGGAGAAATCCTTCCTGATTTGACTTTCGAGGACAAGATGAAAATCGCCTACGAACATTTGAAACGCCTGATTAACCTCAAAGGAGAAAATATAGCCGTTCGTGAATTCCGCGGCCTCGCTCCTCACTACCTCCGGGGAACATCTGGCGCTGCCAAACTTCGTGGAGCCATTTCACAAGCCAGCACCCTAGCAGAGATTGAAGCACTCTTGCAATTAGACAAAGCATAGTCTCACATCTACAACTCACAAAAACGGCAAGGATCAAAAATGAGTCTTGCCGTTTTTTATATGTTTTCATCTTGTAAATCTAATTGCTTCACTCTAGCTATATAGTACGACATAATCAAAAACAAATTGAGGCTGACAATCCATATAGACCATTCATGAAGAAAATGCATCAATACAGCCAAGCTGATTGCGCCCACTATGAAACTTCCCACAACAATCCCATAATTTAAGGCCTGACGACGATATTCTTGGATATTTCCGTCTCTTCTAGCAATGCGATACAAAGCGGTCAACATCTTTCGGTAATTTCCAGACGTCATAAAAATGACATAGGGATGATCTTCAATCAAACTGCCCGTAAATGTTAGCATCATCATTCCTGTTCCAAAAGCGATGAAAGGAACTTCTAATAGAGGAAATCGTGAAAAGAAAGGTAGAATAAGAGTTCCAATAAATAAAGGAAGCAGCATCTTAACCCGCCAGTAGGCCGTTTTACGGTATTCTTTCATGTGCAATGCAAACAGAAATCCTAGAGAAAAGAAAATAATGGAGCAGAATCGTAGCATCGTATTGATAACATTTGAGTCGTGCCAATCAGATATCAATAGGAGAATATTCCCTGTCTGTGTCGCTACCAAACTATGGTATTGAATATGGCAAAACACATCCAAAGAACCACCTACAAATCCAAGAAATACTCCCATCAGTCGTGTGTTTTGAGGTAAGATTAGTTTATCCGCCATGTATTATCACTCGTTTTCCTTTGATTTTTTTATTATACCACTTTCTCTTGGAGAAACTAAGTGAAAAACAGTTGACTCACTCTTTTACAGAACGATTTCTAGTAAAAGTTAAAACACCAAATTTTATTATTGAATCAAGGCAACGCTTGAAACTTTACCATCCGCACCTGTTGTAATTTGGATAATTTTTCCTCCACCGATTTTGGCATTATACTTGCCATCATCAAGAGTGTAAGAGTAGCCTCTAATAGAGTAGTTTTCTTTATTTCCTTCTGCAGTTTCTACTGTAAATTGGCCCCCTGATGAAACCGTAATAGTTTCGCCATTCGCGCCCTTCCAGTTGCCTGCAGCTGCTGAGAAATCACCATCGACCATGGTTAAAACACCCTTGTAGCGTTTGTTGTGTTCTGCTTGCTTGTCTTGAAGTTTGCGGTCAGTTGTTGGATCATAGCCTGACTGGTTAGACTGGGCTTGAGAGTCTTGCTGAGTTGATGGAGCCTGAGAAGGGGCTTGTTGACTAGGAGCTGCTTGTTCTTGTCTTGATTCAGGTGCCGGTTTCGCTTGTGACTGATCTGCCGTTGTAGAAGACTGACCAGAAGATGCCTGAGCCTTTTCAGATGAAGCTGAGCTTGAAGATTTTTGTGTCTTGCTTTCTTTGCTAGAAGAAGCTGCTTTAGAACTTGATGATTGACTTGTCTTAGCAGAGCTGCTGGTTTGAGTGGTTTCGTTTTTATTTCCACAAGCTCCCAGTAGCAAGGTAGAAGCCAATACAGTCGCTGCCATCAACTTGATATAGGTTTTCTTTTTCATTTTTCTACTCCTTTGTAACGTTTTTGAAATATTAAGAAATCTTTTTGTAATATAATTGTAACATTGTGCTTTGAATCTGTCAACTATTTAGAGAAACTATTTTAAAAAAGTTTCTCTCTACTATTTCTATTCGTAATTGAAACAAAAAGTAGAAAATTTTTTACATAAAAGTCCTATTTTTGCATCGCTCTTGTGTAATCCTAAGAAAGATAGGCACACCTAAAAGCAATCGCAACAACAAAACTATCTCATGATGGTACATAAAGAGGGCGGGAACTTTGTCCCGACCTCACTTTTATTTCAATCGATAGGTTTTTCTTGGTTTCTTTTTAGGCACTCGTTTGAGCCCAACCTCTTCTACATATTCGCCGTATTTTACGAGAAAGTTATTGCTGACGATGGGCCGACCTGGGTTGATGAGATTGACCAGTTCGGTTCCTTCATAGACAGTAAACTCTTCCTCCAGCAGATAAAGGAAGGTCGGATTCCAGTCGAGACGGCCTTGAATTCGTTTGATGGATTCTTGGATAATGGCATAATGGTCAAAGGCGAAGGCTTGCTCGTCCAGCTCCACTCCCTCTAGGAAACATTTGCCTGTCTGAAAATCGACATCTACGAAAACGACATCCTTGGCATCGTCACCTGCCTGAACGAGGTCTAGGGCACGACTAGGTAGGTACACCAAGTGGGCAATGGTCACCGTCCAGCCCCGTGGATCACGACCGGGGGTCGATACGGTCATTAATTGCTCGATTTTTTCCAAAGGTAGATCCAGATTGACTTCTTCTCTCACCTCACGCTGGCAGGCATGTGCAGCATCTTCTCCCTTGTCCATAAAGCCTCCAACTAAGGCTAAACAGTTCTGATAAGGGTGGGCCTTGCGACGGATTAGCAAGAGCTTGATTTTTCCTTCGACAAAGCAGTAGGCTACCATATCCACTGTCACACTTGGTTTTTCATATTGAGGGAGTTCCTGCTTGTAGTACCAGTCTAAAAACTCCTCCTGACTGGCATGGATTTCATAATATTCTTTTTCCGTCATCCCTTCTGGAATCTTTATGTCTGCCATCTTATGCCTCCTTTCGAACTGCCTTAGTCCATTGGTACCAACCCACTAGACTGTTGAGTGTGTAAACCCAGTACATCCCTTGGATGTGAATATTTTCACCCCACCAGAGATATATACTAAAGAGATTGGTTGCAATCCAGAAAATCCATTGCTCGCGGTAAAGACGTGTCATCAAGAGTTGACCAACACCATTGGTCGCATCGGTAACACTATCACGGAAAGGACGAGCGCTATTGATACTTTGATAAGCTAAGCCCATACCAATCCAGATAATGGCAGTCAAGGCCAAGTACTTGAGCCAGTCAAGAACAGATAATTTCTTAGCTTCAAAGTGAGATTCTTCTGGTTTTCCTTGGTCATTGATACGGTTGGACAACCAAGCATAGAGACCAATCGGCTGCATGATAAAGAAGTAAACGGTCGTCAAGACTTCGCCATAAAAAGTCGCATTCATAGCCAAAATCAAATAGATAGCTGAGTTAATAGCCCCAAAGAGATAATTGCTTGCACGCCCTTCTGCTACCAAGATGACACAGACAATCCCAGTCCAAGATGCAAACAAGCTCAACCAGTCATGGCTTTCTGTATTTTGTGTAAACTCTAAGATCAAGGGAACACTTGACAAGGCGATGAGATACAACCACTGCAAAAGGCTACGACCGACAAAGAGATCTTTCCAGAGTAAGCGCATGGTTCCTGCAAAACCAATCTTGCGGGCTTCTGCATGGACATTTTTAAAGTTTTCGATAAATTGTGTGATTTTTTCAGTTAGCTTTTTCATAATTTTCTCCTAATCTGCTTGGTAAATGGCATCGATAGCCACTTTTGCTGCTTCATAATTGCCTAGGTAATCCTCCGCTAGATAAACTAAAGGAATGGTCGTTAAGTATCTCTCTCTCATCTGATCCAAATGCTGGGAAAAACTGTAGCGAATGTGGTCTTCTGCCATGGTCATATCTCTAAATCCGTCATTGACATAGGAGCCAACAGGTTGCACAAAGAGAATCAAGTCCCATTTTTCCTTAGCCAAAATCGAAACAAAGAGATTGTCAAAGGTTTCTCCTGATAAGTCCCCTTGGTCTTCAGTCTCCATGTAATAATCATAGTAACCCTTGGTTACCAATGAGTTGGTATCAGCTATCACTAGACCTCGATTGGCATTGCTATCGATTAACTTGGAGGTCTGGTCATACTGCCCCAACAGGAGATAATAATAATCCTTTGGAGTCAATTCATCGTCGCGAACGTTGTTTTTAATCTGGTACTCACGCGCGTATTCCAGGCTGACCGGCGCATCGTAATACCTTGCCAAATCCTTGGCCAGAGTGGTCTTCCCATTGCTGGCACTTCCCATAATCAACACTTTCTTTGTAAACTGACGACGGAAGGGCCGAGCGATGTATTTCCAATATTTGCTTGGATTTTCTCGAATCATAGTCGATGAGATACCAAACTTTCTTTCTTGCAAGACAGTGGCAAATCCACGTTTAGATAGCTCTTGCTGGTAGTCTGCTTCTCCTACAAAGAAGATCAGCTCTTGCTGGTTTTCATCGTAGGAAATCTCTGCTAACATCTGGTCCAACCACTCCTGCCAGCCCATAGGGTAACGGGGAAGGTTGGTCTCATCCAGCTTACAGACAGAGGTCAACTCATCGTCACGAAAAGCTTCTCGGATATAGCGAAATCGTTTTTGAAGAGTTAAGCCTATCTGCTCCCCTCGGTCTCCCTCATAGCCTGAAACGACTACCCAGACCTGATCACACTGGCGCTTCGCTCTCTGGATAAGGTCGATATGCCCTTGATGGAGAGGGGCAAAGGTTCCAAATATCACTGCTGTTTTCTTTTTCATAAACGTTTTACCTTTTTATAATTTTTAATATTTTTATTTTCTGTGTTTTTATTATATACTATATTTTTATTTTGTCAATATATTTTTATTATTTTTTATAAAAAGGTGTCAAAAAAAGAGAAGGCCATCTTTATACTGCCCCTCAAAAGTTGGACATAAAAACTTTAACTTTTGTGGTTCACTAGCCTTCTCTTTTTATATCTTAGATTCATCTCTATATGAAATGACTTATCATTATTAGATAGCAATTATAAGTAAAATCTTTGGAATCTTCAATGGTTAACCAATCAAATGCTAAATATCGAAAGTGGATATTTTTAAAAAACTGAATCATTATTTTCTTCTTTTCATCGCGATGAATGAAGTTCCAATCAAACCAAGGAGACCAATGATCTCAAGAACTAGATTAGACGCCACTCCTGTAGATGGCAATTTCTTCTCAGTTGCTGATGTAGGATTCCCTTTTGCCACTGTTTCATTTCCAGTAGCCAGTGGTTTATGATTAACTTCTTTATTCTGGAATTTTCCAGTTTGGCTCTCTCCTATCTGTGTTTGACTATCTTGGATAGACGGTTTAGTCTGCTTAGGTGTGGTGACATTTTGATTCTTAGAAAGTGTCTTAATCGCAAACAAACTGAAGTGGTTCGTTTTAAAAACAACTTGCCCATTTTCAACTTTAGAAGGAATACGCTCAAGGTCGCCATTTCCCTTTACGTGATAGACCTGAACATCCGAACCAGTCTGCCCAAGCGCGAGCCGAACAGTTCGTTCTCCATTGACATGAGTTTCCTTGCCTCCTTTAGAAAGAGATAAGTCAAACACACGAACTGTTCCTCCTCCTGTTTTACGAGCAATTTTATCAGCCAACTCTTTCGTCGTTACTTCCTTGAGATGTAACTTATCAGCATCTGTAGGTTTATCAAATACTACTGAAACTTTCGTCTTGCCATCTGCTGCTGTAAAGATTTTATGTGTCTTTGGTAGTGCCGGTGTGTGTGGTTTCTTACCCTCTGGTTGAGGGCTTGGTTGCATACCCGGTTTTGGAGCAGATGGCTTCTGATTTTCAGTATCGGGTTGTGCCGGCGTGTGTGGTTTCTTGCCTTCTGGTTGAGGACTTGGTTGCATACCTGGTTTTGGAGCAGATGGCTTCTGATTTTCAGTACCGGGTTGTGCCGGTGTTTGCGGTTTTTTGCCTTCTGGTTGAGGACTTGGTTGCATACCTGGTTTTGGAGCAGATGGCTTTTTATCCTCAGTACCGGGTTGTGCCGGCGTGTGTGGTTTCTTGCCTTCTGGTTTAGGACTTGGTTGCAAATCTGGTTTTGGAATTTCTTTCTTATCTTCTTTCTTTGGCACTAAGTTGGCCTTCGCTACCTTCAATTCAGATAAGCTCTTCTGAAGCTCTCCTATCTGAGTATCTAGCTGCTTTTCTGTAATATTTACTTGTTCTAGAAGCTCTTTCCCCTGTTTAATGATTTCGCTTGCGCGATTTCTGACCTTTTCATAAGCAGAACCAGCTTCTCCTGTTAACTTAGCTCCATCTGGAACTGTCTTCATTTCTTCTTCAAGCTGACTAATAGCCTTCTGAAGTTCCACAATCTGCTGAATCTTATTAAAGGATGGAAGAAATTCATTCTTAAAATAATCCGCTAGATATTTCCCTTCTAAGGTAGCATAATTCTTATTCCACGTTTGCTTAATACCTGATTCAAATTCTTTTTCTAGACTAGGAATTTTCGCGTATTTTTCTCGATACAAAGCGACTTGTCTTGTCATCTTTTCGATTTGTGCATGGATTTGATAATAGATAAAGTCATCTATAAACGTTTGGAGAGTTTTGGCAGTGTATGAACCTTTTTCTAACTGTTCTCTAAATGCTTTTATTTTATCAGGAGCAATCTTTTTAGAATCCTCCCAAATATCTTTTTTCTGCACCTTATAATCACTGTTATTTTCTGGTAACTCTGGATAGTTATTCACTTCAGCCAAAGCTTGCTCTAGTTTTTTTAGCTCTTCCTTAGCCTTATTCTTCAAAGATTCTATCTCTTTCGTTTCTTCAGTCGGTGTCTGAGATTTCCCATCTTTAGTTGGAGGAATATGACCTTCCATATCAGGCTTTCTTTGAGGCTCAGTTGATTTCGTTAACCCTTTTTTGAATTCCTCCACAGCAGCATTTAGCTCTGACTTCGCTGTTCCTAGAATCCGATCTAGTTCCTCTTTTGTTTGAGCTTTAGAAAGCTCTGATCTATATTTATTTACAATTCCTAAGGCATTTTTAATTAATTCACCAAATTTAGACTCATCCTCAGATTTCAAATCTTTTTTAGTTCTATCCAACAGCTCACTCATGTGATTAGAAAGCGATAGATTAGCTTCTGAAATTTGTTTAGCTAAATCTTGCTGATCAGTCTCCTTAGCACTTCGTTTGTCTCTCGGTTTCGTTGTCTCTTTATTGCCATTAGATGTTTTGAGTTTTGCAATCTCATCAAGAAGACTGTGTTTAGCCTTCAGCACCTCTTCGTTTTTCGCGGCCTGATCGAGTTGCTGAAGCGCCTTTTTTTCCAACTCGCGTAACTGTTTGATTGTGGCATCCTCGTTTGCTTCTTCTTTGTTTAGTTTTTTCTCCTTTATGTTTTCGTCCACTTGTTCATTGACGTAATTTTGAATTTCTTTTTCAACGTAAGCTTTGTAAGATTTGAATAACTTACCTAGATCAGCAATAACTTCTTGTTTAATCGTTTGGAGTGATTTATCCGACTCGTTCTTAAAATCATTTACAACTCGCTCTTTGATTTTATTGATTTCACCTACTAAAGAATTTTTATCCTCTTCGGTGATACCTTTTGTAGTTGCCATATCGCTAATCAATTTCTTTTTATGGTCGAGTTCTTCATTGATTTTTTTGAAAGTATCTTCCAGCTCTCTATAACTATTCTCCAAAGTTTCTAGGTTATCACGGTCATCTTCTCCCTCAATCTCTTTTATCAAGGAATCTTTCCGCTCATTTGGTAGAGTACCTTTTCTGATTTCTTCTTTTAAACGTTTTTGAATTTCAGCGACCGCACCTGTGTTCTCTTTTGTAGAAGTATCGTAAGACTGTTCCGAGCTCTCCTTAGTCGGAGGAACTACCTTATTTTCATCTTTCGATTGATTTTCTTTTTCCTTCCTTTCTTGTTCCATATGCTGCTTTTCATGGTGTTTTAGTAAGTCTAGGTGAAAATCATTATCTATCGAAAGCAAGCTTTCTGTATCATTCGCCTGTTCGATTTTCTGCTGATATGCTGCTTTTTTATCTGTAGGAAGGTCACTTTCCGCTAGCTCTTTTATTAATTTTTCTTTTGCATCTTTCAAAGTTTCTCTAGCTGGTTCTGTTTTTTTACTATTTTCAGAAGAAGTTTCTTTGTTTTCTCCTGCCTTACTCTTAGATGAAGTTTGCTCAGTGACCTTGGCACTATTTGTGGATGCACTAGAGCTTATCTCACCAGCATGAGCAACACTCCCCATAAAGAAGCTAGCTACTAGTACACTAGCTACTCCTACACTAAATTTACGAATGGAATAACGCATTCTTCGTTCATGATTTGATTTAAACATATCTATATCCTCCATGATTTTAATTAACTACAGTATATCCTGCTAATATGAATTGTATATGAAATTTGCTATATTATTTTCGCTATCCTTTCATTCTTCCATTAGGAATGATAACTTCTTGCAGTAATTTCTCTTCTTCTGCTATTCTTTGATAAAGAATAACCGCATAGACAGGAAAAATAAAGATAAAAGTTACGTAAGCATGACTCACCAAAGCTAAACCAACTAACTCAGGAAGAATATTCAAAAAGTAATTGGGATGTTTCACAATTCGAAAGAGAGGATGATCTACATATTTGTGATTATTGACAAGCATTAGCTTAACTGTCCAAATATCCCCTAATAGGTGAATGACCAGCAATAACATCAACATGGAAAAAATAAGCAAAACTAAACCAACTATGCTCATGCCATCAAAATTTGTCTTGTGCACCAGTGCTTCAACGAAGCAAGAGAGATAAAAAACAATATGAGCCATCGTTAATCGTTTTGTATTCTCAACTCCAAATTCTTTCCCACCATTGCTAAGGATTCGTTTTTCATTCTCCATCGAACGTTTTAAAAAAATCAATCGAACGAGGAAGGTTACTAAAATAATCGCTAATACCATACCAGTATCCTTTCTTTTTTCTATATTTAAAATAATATTCTCATGTTAAACCTATGTGAACTTTAACAAAAAAGAACGGAGAAATTTCCGTTCTTTTGCTTTATACAACTAATCTGCTTGCAAGTAAATTTTAAATTCCATTCCCTGTTCATAAGGGAGAAAACTATAAGACATTTGATAACTTTCTAGGATGTTATTCACGATATAGAGTCCCAAACCAGACCCCTCAGACTTGTCTGTGACAACTTGAGAGTGGTAAAAAATATCAAACAAATGATTCAACTCTTCTTGATTAAGAGGTTGGCAGGTATTTTTGATAGAAAGATAGCCATCTTGCTCGGATAGGATTACGCGCCCATTTTTATCTGAATATTTAATTGCATTACTAATCAGGTTTGTCAAAACCTTATCCAATGCCTTGAGGCTCATGACGACCCTGGTATCATCTGTCAATTGATTTTCAATTTCTATTCCTCTTGAGCGTTCTAATTCCTGATAGCGAGATAAAACATCCGTCAAAATAGTCTGGACTATCAAGGTCTCGCTACACTCTGTCCACTCTTGGAACTTAGAGGACTCCAAAACTTCTTCGAGCAAGTGGCTCATTTGATCAATTTGATCGATACTCTTTGCTATATACTTAGGGTGGTCTTTATAATCCCCAATATTGTACTGCATATTCTCTAGAATAATTCGAAGACTGGCTAAAGGGGTTTTCAACTCATGTGACGCTCCACGAACAAAAGAAACTTTCTGCTTTTGCAACCTGACAATCCGTTCATTTCTTCTCTCAGATTCATCAATGACTGCCAGCAAGTTTTCATACACATCATTGATTTGCTTTCCAACTTCCCCAACTTCATCCTTTCGCGTTTCATCAAAGCGAATATCATGATCCAACTCCTGCATCTTACCTGTAACTTTTGAGATATAAAAGAGAGGCTCCAATAAACGTTTCGTATAGAAGTAGGAAAAGAGAAAGGCAAATACAAGCGTTGCTAAAAAGGTATAGGGGAGATAGAGAAGCATAATCCGTGTTGCCTCTTTATAAATATCCACACCTTGAATAAATTGAATGGTTACCTTTTTACCATCAGCTGTCGTAATCTGACGGTCAATCGTTACGATATAATTAGTGGGACTTCCTTCCTTTATTTCCAAGTCGTGCACAAGGGAAATTCTCTTATCCAGTACATCATCTTTCAAATGGGCAGAGATGCGAAGAGATTTCGAATAGGACTCCAGCAAACTAGGCAGTTCATGAAAATTTTTGCCTTCTAAGTACTTGCTCATAATAGTCGCACTCTCATTAAACTTCTCACCCTCTTGCTGAATGTAATAAAAAGGGAAGGTCAGATAGATGGCAATGTGGATGACCAAAGCGATTGCACCTAAAAGCGAAAAACTTCTTAAAAATGATTTGGTTAATAATTTAGGGTTTTTTATCATAAACTAATTTTATATCCGGCATTTTTCACTGTTACAATACAATCCAGATCCAACTTCTTACGAAGATTTCGAATGTAAACATCAACTACTCTATCAAGAGGCAAATCTGCAAAATCATTTGAGATAGACTCGAGTATCTGCTCTCTACTCAAGACCTGGTTCTTATGTTGGATTAAACATTTTAAAACCAACAATTCTTTCGGCTTAATTGCAACCTCCTCGTTCTTGACTCGAGCTTGGTAGGATGTAAAATCCACTGTCACATCTTGATAATGCCAAATATCCTCCACAACATAGTAACGCCTAAGCAAGGCTTGAATCCGTTTGACTAGGAGCACCAGTGAAAATGGTTTCGTCACATGATCATCAGCATAAAGGTCAAATACCTGCATCTGAGTTTCCTCATCTCCGAGCGCACTTAAGACGATTACAGGAATATCATGATTTCCATTAATTTCTTTTAACACCTCAAATCCACTCCGCTTCGGTAACATCAGATCCAAGACCATCAGATGAATAGGGAACTCATGAAATTTCTCCAAAGCCTCCTGCCCATCCTTTGCTAGAATAACATGATAGCCTTCTTCTCTCAAAAAAGCAGCTACTCCCTCTCTAATCATATCCTCATCATCTACAACTAAAATGTTCATCTATTTCCCTTCTTAACCTATCTAAAATTCACTCTTTGGCTAGGTTTACGTTATTTTCATTTCATACGCAAAAAAAGAAACAGGGCTCTATTGAAATGGTGGAAATTTCAGGAAACTCTGCTCTTTTTCATTCTATACAAATCTTGATATCTATCTATTCTTATTATAACCAATATTTACATATTGTCAACTTGTTTCCTTTGGTTTTATAAAAATAAACACAAAAAGAACCAGGATCACTCCTGATTCTCTATTTTTAAGCAATATCAAATTTTAATTGACCAGCTTTGACACCAATCTTGAGAGTCTTACCTGCTACCAGTTCTCCCTTGAGGAGGAGCTCAGCTAGCTTGTCTTCCACCTCTGTTTGCAGTGTTCTGCGAAGTGGGCGAGCTCCCATTTCTGGATCATAACCTTGGCTTGCTAGTAACTTCAACGCTGAAGCTTGCAGTTTCAAGTCGATGCCTTTCTCTGCTAGGCTGGCAATCAATGGTTTCACCATGATCTTAACGATTTCCTGCATGTGTTCGCTATCCAAGCTATGGAAGACCACCTTTTCATCAATACGGTTGATAAACTCTGGTCGATAAGCCTTTTTCAACTCTTCAAAGATTCGTTTTTCCATATTTTCCTGATCAAAACGAATGTCCTTGGCCCCAAAACCGACAGTCTTGTCATCACGAAGGGCTGTCGCACCAAGGTTTGAAGTCATGATAATGATGGTATTTGAAAAATCAACCTTACGACCCTTGCTGTCTGTTAGAACTCCATCATCCAAGACTTGCAAGAGGACATTAAAGATATCTGGGTGAGCCTTCTCTACCTCGTCAAAGAGGAGTACGGAGTATGGTTTATTGCGGACCTTCTCGGTTAACTCTCCACCTTCTTCGTAGCCCACATAGCCCGGAGGAGCTCCATTGAGACGGCTAGCTGCAAATTTCTCCATATATTCACTCATATCAAAGCGGATAAGGGCTGATTCGTCATCAAAGAGGACTTCTGCCAAGGCCTTGGCCAATTCAGTCTTTCCGACACCCGTTGGTCCTAGGAACATAAAGGAACCAATCGGACGCTTGTGACTGCGAATACCTGACTGATTGCGACGAATCGCACGGCTAATACTTGAAACAGCTTGATCTTGTCCGATGACACGTTTGTGCAGTTCCGCTTCCAAGTTCAGGTATTTCTTAGCATCCGTTTGCGTCAGCTTTTGGACTGGGATACCTGACAAACGGCTCAAGGTGGTCAAAATATCAGACTCTGTTACCAAGTCTTTATAGACAGGCAATTCTTGTTCTTTTGCGATTAGCTGGGCTGCCTGTTTCCACTTGCCATCCATCAAGGCCTTGTCAGCTGGGCTCAAGTCGGATTCGTCCATTCTCACATGCTTGGATTTGTTTTGCACAGTTGCTGCTGCTTCATCTAAAAGATCGATAGCAGAGTCTGGTAGGTGACGACTGGTCAAGTAACGATGCGCCATCTTGACAGCTGTTTCAACGGCTTCATCTGTGATTTGCACACGGTGGTGTTTCTCATAGGTCGCTTTCAAACCTTGCAAAATAGTCATGCTATCAGCTAAACTTGGCTCTTCAATCGTCACTTTGGCAAAACGACGAGAAAGGGCAGCATCCTTTTCTATGTGTTTTTGGTATTCTTCCTGAGTGGTGGCCCCAACCGTTCTCAAAGTTCCACGAGCCAAGGCTGGCTTCAAGATATTGGCCGCATCCAGAGTCGAGTCAATACCACTTCCAGAACCCATGATGGTGTGGAGTTCATCGATAAAGAGGATTACTTTGCCATCTTCCTCGATATCCTTGATGATATTGTTCATGCGCTCTTCAAAATCTCCACGGAAACGTGTCCCCGCAACAACATTCATCAAATCAAGCTCCAAAACGCGCATCTTGGCCATTTCCGCAGGTACATTCCCACTAGCAATACGCTGAGCAAGACCAAGTGCTAGAGCTGTTTTCCCGACACCAGCATCTCCAACCAAGACCGGATTGTTTTTGGTCTTTCGACTTAAAATCTGAATCATACGTGAGATTTCCTTGTCACGACCGATAACTGGCTCCAATCTACCAGAGCGCGCTTGCTCCGTCAGGTCATGTGTGTAGTCCTCTAGACCGCCACTTTGAGCTTGAGGCATGCCCATCATATTGGCCATAGAATTTTGCTTGTCAGTTACTGTGCGATGGCGTTGACGCAAAGCCTTAAGGTCTTCTCTTGTCCAACCTGCACGTTCCTCTAAATTGCGACGAAGAGCAGCAATTCTGACCTGATCTTTCTTGTCTTCATAAGAAAAACCAGCCCTCTCCAAGATACGAGTCGCCAAGGCATTGCCGTCATGCAAAATCGCATAGAGGACATGCTCTGTCCCTAGCACCTTTGCGTGGACCACTGAGGCCACATACTCTGCTTCTGCAAAGAGAACTTCCAAACGATGGGAAAAGGGTAATTCTGTAAAGGTTTCGTCTTGGCTATAGTCCGTTTCAGTCAGTTCCAACGCAACCTCTTCTAAACGGTCCATCTCGTATGGATAATCATTTAGAGTTGCACCTGCCACACTATAACTGTGATTGGACATGGCAATCAATAAATGCCAAGACTCTAGATAACGAGCTCCAAAATGGCTCGCAACCATGTAGGCACTTTCGATACATTCATTCAATGCTTTTGAATAGTTCATCTTACTTCTCTTTTCTATCTACCTCTTGTAATAGCTGTCGGAGCATATTGGCACGGACAACTGAGGCTTCTTCCCCTAGGACACGATCCGTTGCTACTGAAGTTAGCAAGGTCATCTCCTGCTTGGTCATTAAGTCCTGCTCCACCAAAAGCTGGAGAATATCCTCATAGATCTCCTGACTAGCTCGCTCACCAATCGAGTAAAGCAAATCGCGGAGCATCTCATGATGACTGGAAAACTCAATCCGCCCTATGCGAATGTAGCCTCCACCACCTCGTTTACTCTCAACTAAGTAACCTCTACTTTCCGTAAAGCGGGTCTTGATGACGTAGTTAATCTGACTCGGTACAACCTGGAAGGTATCTGCTAACTGGCTCCGTTGCAATTCCACAATACCAGATTGGTCTAAAATCGCCTTGATATAGGCTTCGATATGATCTGATGTATTTTTAAATCTCATAGTAAATCAAACTCCTTCTTTGAACCTTGACTATCTTTGACTATTATACCGAAATTTTTGATTTTTTTAAAGGAAAAGGGCGCTGGTAAAGGATAATCTTCACCAACTCCCTATTTTTCTACTTATCTAAGCCTAATTCTGCTAATATTTGACGTTTGTAGGCAATTTTTTGGACTTCCTTGTCCTCGTCTTCAGACCAATCTAGTTTAATTTCTGAAACAATCTGCCCGGGACGATTTTTCAAGATATAGATGCGGTCGCTGAGATTGAGAGCCTCTTCAATACTATGCGTGATGATCAAGGTCGTCAGTTGCAACTGCTTGTGAATCTCCAGATACCAAGCGTGGAGTTCCATCTTGGTCATCTCATCCAAGGCGCTAAAGGCCTCATCCAAGAGAAAGAGCTTGTGCCCGAAAAGGTAGGTCCGAAGCAAGGCCACACGCTGGCGCATCCCACCGCTAAGTTCATGAGGATACTTATCCCGTACAGCTGTCAGCTGAAAGGTCGCAAGGATTTCATCCGCTCGGGCAATGGCCTCCGCCTTATCCACCTTTTGAATCAAGAGAGGCAGGATGATATTGCCAAGCACCGTCTTGTGCTCCAAAAGCAAATCCTTTTGCAACATATAACTCACGCGCCCCTTAGGATTCTCCTCGCCGTCAAGGACAATTCGCCCAGACTGGACTTCTAAAATCCCAGCGATTAGGTTAAAGAGAGTAGTCTTTCCAACACCACTTGGACCTAGGATAGAAACCACTTCACCCGAAGTCACCTGCAGGTTGATGTCCTCCAAAATCTTTTCATCGCCATAGGCATAGCTTACGTGTTCTAGTCTAATTTCTGTCATTATTTTACAAATTCGTTAGTGAAGCCCTTGTCAGTCAAGTCTTCTTTAAGGATACCATTTTCTTTGTCCCATTTGTAGAAGGCATTCCAGCGAGCTGCGTCAAATTGTCCCCATTTTTCCTTGTCACTTGCGTATTCTTTTGACAAGTATTTTTGCGATTCGATGACAAAGTCACGTTTTTCCTTGAGTTCAGGTGCATTCTTGATGAGGATATCTGCAGCTTCTTCTGGATGTTCCATGGCATATTGGTAGCCTTTTTTGATGGCTTGGATGATTTTACGAGCTTCTTCTTTGTTGTCTTTGAGATAGTCGTTGTTAGCGATGATAACGGGTGAGTAGTAGTCAAACTCCTTGACATAGTCTTTCAAGTACATGAAGTTAGCATCTACGCCTTGCGATTTGGCAAGGATACCATCCCACCCATAGTAAATCCAAGCGGTGTCAAAGACGCCATTGGCAATCGGTGTAATCGAGTTTGAGTCGTTGTTTGGTACTTTTTCGACCTTCTCAAAGTCTCCGCCTTGTGATTCTACTAATGTTTTCAACATAGCTAGCTCCGTTGGGTCATTCCAAGTACCGTATTTCTTACCAACCAAGTCCTTTGGACTGCTCACATTGTCAGATTTACGAGAAATGATTCCTGATGTATTGTGCTCAACGATAGCGGCAACGGCAGTGATTCCTGCCCCTTTTTCCAATTTCTTAGCCATGTAGTCTTGGAAATACACTGCAAATGGTGCCTTGCCATTGATAACCAAGTCAGAAGAACTTTCTTCAGGTGGCAATTTCAAATCAACATCCACTCCAGCTTCTTTGAAATAACCTTTTTCCTTGGCAACATAAAGCCCTGTGTGGTTAGTATTTGGCGTCCAGTCTAGGATAAAGTCAATCTTCTTGAGTTCTTCTTTATTGTCCTTAGAAGCAGTCCCTTGACCACAAGCCACCAGCACGACAGCTACAAGAGCTGTCACAAGCGTTAAAAACACTTTCCATGTTTTCTTCATTTTCATTTCCTCTTTTCTTTTTCTAAAACGCTCTATTTAAGTACGTTTCCATTTAATCACGTATTTTTCACTAATATCGACCAACTTCATACCGATAAGGCTGATAATCGACACCAGAATAATAATGGCAAACATGGTATCATACTGAAACAGTTTCTTGGACTGAATCATATAAACACCAAGACCTTCAAAACCTCCTAGCCACTCGGACACCACGGTTGTGATAAAAGCGTAGGAGACACTGACCCTCAGACCTGCATAAAAGTAGGGTAGGCTGACAGGGATTTTAAAATGCCACAGGATTTGCCAAGGATTGGCTCGCATCAGACTAAATAAGGTCAGCATATCCTTGTCACAATGCCTAAATCCATCCAAAATACTGACGATAATAGGGAAGGTTGTTGTCAGGATTATCAAGACAATCTTGGGTAAAATTCCATAGCCTAGCCACAAGACTAAAATTGGGGCTATGGCAATGGTCGGAATGGTCTGGACAACCACCATCATAGGGTAGATAAGATCATTGAGCCAAGCTAGACTATCCATGAGTACCGCCATGAGACTGGCAATCAAGACTCCTAAGACTAGTCCGAGCAAAGCCACTCTCAAGGTCGCCCAGCTATGGTGCCAGAGAAATTCTCTGTCACGAACAAAGGCCTGGAGAATTTCAAAAGGAGTTGGCAGGATAAACTTGGGGAGAAGTTTGAATATTCCTGCTAACTGCCAGATTGACAAGACTCCTAGAAAACCCAATAGACTAATGTGTCGTCTCAGTATACTTTTCAAGTTTCTCATCAATACTTAAAATCTCTCCTACATTTATTTTGACATTGGCAAAGACATTATCTGCCTCCTGCCCAGCCACTTCAAGCGCTTCTTTGAGAATGCGCATGAGCTCATCAAACTCCCCTTCCAGGACCGTTTCAAATGGTGTCACTACCATGGTCACGGACTGAGCTTGCAGATAAGCAATAACCTGATCGATAATAGCAATTCGATCGATCCCCTGTGATAGGGGCAAGACTTGCAAGGCAATGCTTGCTTTCATAAAAACCTCCTTTTCTCAGGTTTCCCTTTAACAAAAAGAAAACCTTTTCCATATATGGAAAAGGTGCAGAATTCGGCTAAGTATCGTTCCCTACGCTGGCATTACCCAGATCAGGTGCGGTCGAAGTTTAACACTTCCTCTCAGACTGTACACAGACTCCCATATCTTATATGGACATATAGTAACGCAAATACAAGGAAAAGTCAAGGAAACTGCTTACAGAAAATCTTGAAAAAGAGTTTGAAGACATATGCTTCAAACTCTATCATAGTTTTCTTATTTAGCCTCGTACCAGGTTGCCCCTTCATTTTCATCTGCAATAAGGGGAACACTGAGCTGGATGGCTTCTTCCATGGTTTGTTTCACTAGAGCTTTAACGGCTGCTAGTTCCGATTTCGGAACCTCAAGGACGATTTCATCATGCACTTGCAAGAGCATCTTGGTCTGATAGCCGCCTTCTACCAAAGCCTTGTCTAGCTGGATCATAGCAATCTTGAGAATATCTGCTGCTGAACCCTGGATAGGAGAGTTGATGGCAGTCCGCTCTGCAAAACCACGAATGTTGAAGTTGCGTGAATTAATATCTGGCAACTCACGACGACGCTTGAAGAGGGTCTCTACATAGCCCTTATCACGCGCCTCACGCACCACCTCATCCATGTAGTTTTTAATACCTGGGAAGCGTTCAAAGTAAGTGTCAATGTAGGCTTTTGCTTCCTTACGGCTAATGCCCAGATTATTAGACAAACCAAAGTCTGAAATCCCATAAACCACTCCGAAGTTAACCGCCTTGGCATTGCGACGGTCGTTTGGAGTCACATCCTCAGGACGTTCAATTCCAAAGACACGCATAGCTGTGGAAGTATGGATATCTGCTCCCTCTTGGAAGGCCTTGATTAAGTGCTCATCCTTAGAGATATGGGCCAAAACGCGCAACTCAATCTGTGAATAGTCCGAGCTGAGCAAGACACTATCCTCCCACTCAGGGACAAAAGCCTTACGAATGAGGCGGCCATGTTCCAAACGAACAGGAATATTTTGCAAGTTTGGATCCACACTAGACAAACGCCCAGTCTGAGTCAAATCCTGCACATAGCGCGTGTGAATCTTGCCATCATCTAAAATCCAATCCTGCAAGCCAACCACGTAAGTCGATTGAATCTTAGCAATCTGACGGTAGTCTAGAATTTTCTTAACAATTGGCGCAATAGGAGCTAGACGCTCTAGCACATCCACGGCCGTCGAGTAACCTGTCTTGGTTTTCTTAGTGTACTCTAGAGGAAGACCGAGCTTTTCAAAGAGAAGCACACCCAACTGCTTAGGAGAATTGATATTAAACTCTTCACCAGCCAACTCGTAAATCTCTTGAGTCAGTTTTTCAATAACAAGCTCATTTTCAGCCTGCATCTCAAGCAGAGTTTCTTTTTTGACCTTGATCCCAGCAATTTCCATCTTAGCAAGGACAAAAGCCAGAGGTTGCTCCATGTCATGGAGAAGGTCTAACTGCCCATGTTCACTGAGTTTTTCAAGTAAAACAGGTTCAGTCTCAACCAATACTGCAACTTTGCGAGCCAAATGCTCCAAGAATTTTTCTCTCTCAGGGATGGCTTTCTTGACCCCCTTACCATAGAAGGTCTCATCATCAGCCAAATAAGTCTGGCCATAGAGATTCGCAATAGTTGAAATTTCATTATTCTCGACTGTTGAGAGTAAGTATTTTGCCAAACGACTGTCAAAAGCAGGAGCCTGCAGATTCAAACCCAAGCGATTTAAAAGAACCTTCGCTTTCTTAAAGTCATACACTTTCAGAGGTGTTTTTTCTAGAAAATCCTTGAGAATCGGCTCCTGCAAGAGCTCAAGTTTGTCTGTAGCGTAAAGTTTATCCCCACAAGACCAAGCAAAACCAACCAAGTCATCTGTATGGTAATTCTCACCAAAAAGCTCAAAGTGGAAGATAGAGTCGCCACTCAGCATGTCTTGACTGACGTGATCAACGATAGTGAAATCCAAGCTCTCAGGCGCATCCGTTGACGAAACATTTAGAGCTTGTTTGAGCTGTTTGAAGCCCATCTCATCGTAGAATTTCCCGAGATTTTCCACATCTGGGCCATTATAGACCAAATCATCAAGGCCAATCTCAATCGGTGCCTTGGTATCGATAGTTGCCAGTGTTTTCGACAAAAAGGCTTGTTCCTTGTCATTGATGAGATTTTCCTTCATCTTAGAAGCCTTCATCCCATCGATATTTTCATAAATACCCTCTAACGAACCGTGTTCTAGCAAGAGCTTGATACCCGTCTTTTCACCGATTTTCGTGACACCAGGGATATTATCAGACTTATCCCCCATAAGAGCCTTAAGATCAATGAACTGAGCTGGTGTGAGGCCCATCTTTTCCATGAGATAGTCTGGCGTAAAGGCCTCAAACTCAGCCACACCTTTCTTGGAAATCTCGACCACCGTATGCTCATCCGTCAACTGGATCAAATCCTTATCTCCGCTAACGATTGTCACATCAAAAGAATCCTTCTCAGCCAAACGACCTAGGGTCCCGATGATATCATCAGCTTCATACTGGGCCAACTCATAATGGCGAATCCCAAGATGGTCTAACAACTCACGAATGAAGGGAAATTGCTCACGAAACTCATCCGGAGTTTTAGCACGGCCACCCTTGTAGTCTGCATACATCTCTGTTCGGAAAGTCGTCTTACCTGCATCAAAAGCTACCAAAACATGGCTGGGTTCAACTCGCTCCAATACATGATTCAACATAAGTTGAAAGCCATAGATTGCATTGGTATGAAGACCATTAGCATTTTTAAATCGATCCAGCTGCTGATAGAGCGCAAAAAAAGCTCGAAAAGCAACTGAAGATCCATCAATTAATAATAATTTTTTCTTGTCCATACACCCATTATAAAGGAAAGCAAGGAAAAATACCATCGGAAAGAATAGGCAAATGGTAGTGAAGCCCTCTTTTTTATATTCTTTCTAGATTCTAGCTCCATTACTATCCACTCGATAGCCATCTACAGTAGTATTCACTGCTAAAGCCCCTGAAGCATTGACGTAATAAGACTTTCCTCCTACCTGGAACCACTGGCTAGACTTCATAGCCCCTGAACTCTCCAAATAATACCATGTTCCATTTTCCTTGAGCCATCCTGTCTGCATCTCCCCTGATGCCTTTAGATAGTACCAATGCGAACTATCCTTCACCCAACCTGTTGACATGGCCCCATTTTCTTTTAAATGGTACCAATTGCCATTAACTTTTTTCCACCCTGTCGCTAGCTTACCATTCTCTCGGTAATACCAACTCCCTCCTTCTTTTTTCCACCCATTCTCTGTATTGCTTAACTTTTCATACTGCACATACCTTCTAGCACCACTGTAGGATAGATAACCGAGCCACTTATAACCATCCTTTTCAAGAACTTGATCATAACTCACACTCTCACCAGCATAATAGTAATCAATAACCTTTCCTGTACTTGACGGTTGGTCCATAATAGGTGATTTCCCCGTGAATACTATTGTCCCGCTGGACGGAAGCTCTGAGTTACGAGAACCCTCACTCACACTATAGTTAGCGGATAAATCCCTGAAATGAATAAAACCTGTCATCGAACTAGCCTTGACTTTTCGACGGTTATACTTTTCTCGAACCCCATAATTATACTCTTCGATCTCAATCGTATCCCCTGATACATTTGATACCCAGGCCACGTGCCCATAATATCCTTCTGTTGACCAAGCAATAGCCCCAACTGCTGGTTTGCTATCCACACGGTAGCCTTCTCGCCTTGCACGATGTCCCCATTCATTTGCATTTCCATAAGCAGGCGGGATCTCAAAGCCATTCACACTACTCAAACGAAAGGCCGCAAAAGACGTACACTGGCGAGAATACATCCGCCACTGATCGATTTCCACACTACCATTTTTATAGTGAAGCGGGTAATCATCACCACGCGCTACACTGTCAGCCTGAACCGATTCTCCACCAAATAAAAAGGTACTTGTAACGAACAAAGTAGCCAGCCCTAAACCCAACTGAGTATATCTACTCTTCTTAACTCCTGATTTTAAAAACGTCATTCATTCTCCTTAATAATGTAAATTTCCGAGGTTACCCTCGTTTATACTATTCGGGAGAAAAAGAAAAAAGTGAGCAAAGCTCACTTCATTTTAGGATTCTTAGTCTAGATAGCGAATCAAGTTCTTTTCTGTCAAGATATCTGAGTAGGTGAAGGATTCAACGTAAACATTGGCTTGTTTGTCTCCTTCAACATCCCCAAATTCAACGATAAATAGAGATGGATAAACCTCAATTAGCTTACCCAATCTATTTTTTTGGCGCTTACGGCCATTTTCCAAAGTCATTTCAACGACTTGTCCCTCATGTGCCTTGATCTCTTCTTTGATTTTTTTCATCTTGGCTACATCTGTAAATGCATCTGACATCTTATGCCTCCCTCTTTGAGATACTTGAAAATTTATTGTATTCTTTTTGGAAAATCAATTCCACTGTTCCGCGAGCTCCACTACGGTTTTTCTCGATGATAACCTCCACCTTGTTATTTGGAATTCCTTCCTCTTCTTCACCCGCACGATCATAGTAGTCGTCACGGTATAGAAAGGCTACGATATCTGCATCCTGCTCGATAGAACCCGATTCACGAATATCAGACAAGACTGGTCTCTTATCCTGACGCTGTTCCACTCCACGAGATAACTGACTAAGAGCAATGACTGGAACCTTTAGCTCTTTAGCTAGAATTTTCAACTGACGAGAAATTTCAGAAACTTCTTGTTGGCGGTTCTCGCGACCAGTCCCTGTTATAAGCTGTAGGTAGTCAATCAAAATCAAGCCTAGATTGCCTGTTTCTTGAGCCAGTTTACGTGAGCGCGAACGAATTTCCGTAATCCGAATCCCTGGTGTATCATCGATATAAATACTCGCGTTGGCTAGGTTCCCTTGGGCAATGGTATACTTTTGCCACTCCTCATCAGTCAATTGACCCGTACGGATAGAATGGGACTCCACTAATCCTTCGGCCGCCAACATACGGTCTACTAGACTTTCCGCACCCATTTCCAGCGAAAAGATAGCAACCGTCTTGTCCAACTTAGTCCCAATGTTCTGAGCAATGTTCAAAGCAAAGGCCGTCTTACCAACTGCTGGTCGCGCCGCTAGAATAATTAATTCCTCCTCATGGAGACCTGTCGTCATATGGTCCAAATCACGGTAACCCGTTGCAATACCAGTGATATCCGTTGTTTGTTGTGACCGAACTTCTAGGTTCCCAAAGTTGATATTTAGAATATCTCGGATGTTCTTGAACCCACTACGATTGGCGTTTTCGCTAACATCAATGAGTCCCTTTTCAGCCTGAGCGATGATTTCATCTGCAGGCTTAGAAGCCTCATAAGCTTGGTTGACAGACTCTGTCAACTTGGAAATCAAGCGACGTAGCATAGCCTTTTCGGCTACAATTTTAGCATAATATTCCGCATTAGCTGAAGTTGGTACAGAGTTGACGATTTCAACAAGATAAGACAAGCCGCCAATATTTTGGAGATCCCCTTGACTATCCAAAATCGTCCGAACTGTCGTCGCATCAATCGCTTCCCCACGATCCGACAAATCTACCATCGCTTGGAAAATCAATCGATGAGCATACTTAAAGAAGTCACGAGAATCAATGTATTCTCGGACAAAAACGAGCTTACTCTCATCTATAAAAATAGCCCCCAGAACAGATTGTTCTGCCAAAATATCCTGAGGTTGAACTCGCAGTTCCTCTACTTCTGCCATCCGACTTTCCTTCCTTTTACAATCTTGTCAACAAGTTGTAAACTTAACCTTCTTTTACACGAAGATTGATGATACTTGTAACATCTTGATAGATCTTCACTGGTACATCAATCAAACCTACTGCTCGAATTGGTGCTTGCACTTGAATATTGCGTTTGTCAATCTTAATACCAAACTGCTTTTGCAATTCTTCTGCAATTTTCTTGTTAGTGATGGAGCCAAATGTACGGCCATCCGGTCCAACCTTTTCAACAAACTCTACAACCGTTTCTTCTGCTTCAAGCTTAGCCTTGATGGCTTTTGCTTCGGCAATCATTTCAGCATGAGCCTTTTCTTCTGATTTTTGTTTTCCACGCAACTCACCCACTGCTTGAGCAGTCGCTTCCTTGGCCAAATTCTTTTTAATCAGGAAGTTTTGAGCATAGCCAGTTGGCACTTCCTTGATTTCGCCCTTTTTTCCTTTTCCTTTAACATCTGCTAAAAAGATTACTTTCATTCTTCTTTCTCCTTTTCCTTTAGTTCATCCAAGATTAGTTGAGTCAATTTTTCTCCTGCTTCTGACAGACTCATATTCTCGATTTGCGCAGCCGCTAGATTAAAATGGCCTCCGCCACCTAGCTCTTCCATAATGCGTTGCACATTGATTTTACTACGGCTTCGAGCCGAGATGGAGATAAATCCTTGTGTATTTTTTGCCAGAACGAAACTAGCCTCAATACCGGACATGGCCAGCATAGCATCGGCAGCCTTACTGATAACAACGGTGTCATAAGTCGTTGAGTCCTTAGCTTGGGCAATCAAGATATCTGAACCTAACTTACGACCTTGTAAAATGAGTTCATTTACCTCACGATACTCTTCAAAATCTGTCGCAGCAATCTCCTGGATAGCAATACTGTCACTTCCACGTGTTCTCAGGTAGCTAGCCACATCAAAGGTTCGACTCGTCACGCGAGATGTGAAATTCTTGGTATCCAGCATCATTCCAGCCATCAGTACGCTAGCCTGCATACGACTCAAACGATTTTTCTTAGAATTTTGGAACTGAATCAATTCTGTGACCAGCTCACTGGCACTACTTGCCCCACTTTCAATATAGGTGATGACTGCATTCTCAGGGAAATCCTGGTCACGTCTATGATGGTCAATAACAATGGTTTGAGTAAACAAATCATAAAAATCTTTCGATAAGGTCAAAGCCGTCTTTGAGTGATCCACTAAAATCAATAACGAACGGCTTGTAACTAGCTTCATCGCATCTGTAAGAGATAAGAGTTTCGTAGTATCTTCCTTCTTTAAGAACTGGATAGCACGCTCGATATCTGCTGACATTTTATCTGCATCATAGACAGCATAACTGTTTTCAATAATATTACTTGCAAACAACTGCATACCGACAGCAGAGCCCAAGGCATCCATATCTAGATTTTTATGACCGACTACAAAAACCTGGTCAACACTTCGAATCTTATCAGAAATGGCTGTCATCATGGCTCTCGTACGTGTACGAGTACGTTTGATAGACGCAGCAGTTCCTCCACCGAAGTAGACTGGATTCTTGGTCTCATCATTTTCCTTGACCACCACCTGGTCACCACCGCGAACTTCTGCTAAGTTCAAGTTGAGCAAGGCAATTTTCCCTATCTCTTCATGATTTCCATCACCATAAGAAAATCCCATACTTAAAGTTAGGGCTAGTTGCCTCTGTTTTGATTCTTCTCGGAAAGTATCAATAACAGAGAATTTATCATTCATCAATTCCTCGAGTACTGTATAATCTGTGAATAAATAAAAACGATCCATCCCCACACGGCGAGAAAACATAGCATACTTACTAGCAAATTCTGAAACAAAATTAGCTACAAAGCTATTGATATGGCTGATATCAGAGTCAGACGTCGCATCCTCCAAATCATCGTAATTATCCACTGAGATGACCCCAATGACTGGACGGCTAGTTACCAATTCGACAGTTGCTTCGTACTCCCCAGAAACATCAAAAAAATACAAAACGCCTGAAGCCTTATCCATATGGACAGCATATCGTGTTTCACCCAAGGTAGCATACGAACCAGGATTCCCAACAGAAGCCTTGATGATGGCTTGAATTAACTCAACATCAATTTCCCCTTCTTCATTTGTCAAAATTAACTCAGCATAAGGATTAAACCATTCTACTTCTCCACTTGATAAGTCTAATTTCAGGACTCCCACCGGCATTTGATCAAGCAAAGTACTCAAGCTATTTTCGGCTTGGTGATTTACATATTGGATTTGTTCAATTTCGCTCTTTTCATACTGTTTTTTTTGCCATACAAATAAAAGCAGATAAAGCAGTACAAATAAAAATAAAACAGTGATTGTTACAGCAAGATTATGTGAAAAAATAATCAGCAAAGTTAAGATTCCGAAAGTTGCAAGTCCTAGCAAGACTGCAGAAAACGGGATTAAATTATTTTTTTTCATTCTAAACCTCTTGCGCATTATTATATCACAAAAGCCCTTAAAAAGCGACCTTTAAAGAGAAAGCACTGCTTTTATTATAGCAAGATGCTCTTAAAGAAACCATATATAAAAAAGGATAGCAAATGCCTCGCTCTCCTTTTTCCACATCAGTGCAGAATCTTCCGCCTAGATTACATTATTCACCTAATTCTAATCGAATGTCTTGTAGGCACTCTTGCGCCTGTTTCACAATTGATTCTAAAATAGTCTTACATGGTTTGATGTCTTTCACCAAACCCGCAATTTGTCCGCTCATCATTGAACCATGAACTGTATCACCTTCATAGACAGCCTTAGATAGGGAACCGATCGTAATTTCTTCCAGTTCCTCTCGGTTTGTACCTTTCTGCTCTAATTCAATGTAGTGATCCGTCATCTCATTGCGAATACAACGAACTGGCGCTCCCGCAATTCGGCCTGTAACCGCAGTCGCTGTATCACTTGCCGCCAAAATAGCTTCTTTATAGGCTGGAGAAATTGGACATTCTTCTGAAGCAAGAAAAACTGTTCCCATTTGAACTCCTTGTGCACCTAGGGCAATCGCAGCAGCAAGTCCACGACCATCTGCCACACCTCCTGCAGCAATGACTGGAATCGTTATCGCATCAACGATTTGTGGGATAAGAGCCATTGTATTGGTCTCTCCAATATGGCCACCAGCTTCTGAACCTTCAGCGATTACAGCATCAACTCCCAATTCTTGCATTTTTTGAGCATGCTTGACACTGGCAATAACTGGAATAACCTTGATTCCTGCTTCTTTCAAGTAAGGCATGATATGCTTAGGAGTTCCTGCACCTGTAGTTACCACTGGAACCTTTTCTTCGATGATAACGGTCACAATATCCTTGATATTTTTCATCATCAACATGATGTTGACACCAAAAGGCTTATCTGTCAACTTTCTCAGTTCACGAATTTCTTCTCGCAACTGCTCTCCGGTCATACCACCCGAAGCGATAATTCCCAGACCTCCAGCCTCAGAAACAGCTGCTGCTAGTTGATAGTGCGAGATTTGAGCCATAGCCCCTTGGAAAATTGGATATTGAATCTGTAAAAGTTTTGTAATTGACATATGAGTCCTCCTTTTATTTTCTGTTGATTCTTGTTGGCAAATGGATGCATGATGCACCAATATCCCCGTCAACAAGAAAATGTTATATTTGTCTCCTCATATTCTGCTATCCTAAAAAATCTGGCTTACGATCCTGCTGATCTGTAAAAGGAATAAGTGGGGGGCGAGAACGTAGAACATAATCTACAAATTCCTTCCCATCCTTGTCAAACTCTACCACCGCGAAAAATTGATCATGGTAAAAGAAAAACTTATAATGATTCTCAAAAGCCTGACGCAACCACTTCTTTTTGGCTAAAATTGATTTCATAGGATAATCATCAACTGCTGGAACCCAGAGAGGATTTCGATGAACATGTGATAACATCAAGTCCCCCATATGGATCATCGTATCTTTCCCCTGTTTGAGCAAGATAATACTGTGGCCATTGCTGTGACCACTTGTGTGAATCATTTGGATTTCTGGAATGACATTGATATACTCTGAGAAAGTCGTCACCTGATCTTGAATCGGTTCCCAATTTTCTCTCAGATAAGTTCCCCGCGTTCGATCATTAGGGTTTCTCATCTCATACCACTCGACATCATTCACAATAATCTTGGCGTTTGGATACTTGGAAACCAGCTTCCCTTGATCATTCACATACGTCAAGCCACCAGAATGATCGTGGTGCATATGTGTCATCAGCACGATGTCAATGTCTTCAGGCGATAGTCCTAAAAGAGCTAAACTTTCTTCTACCCGACTTTCAGACAAGATTCCTAAGTTACGCCTTTGTTTATCGGATAATTTTGCTGTATCAAAACTTGCATCTATCAAGTAATTTTTACCCTTGTACTGGATCAAAATAGGATCCGTCAATTCTGCCATCATATTAGCATCATTTGTTGGGTAGTAACGAGACCACACAACTTTCGGAACCGGACCAAAAAGAGTCCCTGCATCCGTCAACTTATCGGCTCCACGTAGCCATGTCAGTTTCATATCATGAAATTGATATTCCTGTAAGGTGAGTTCTGCCATGCTTTACTCCTTTATCCATTGGGCTGCTATTCTTTTACGAATCGAATCCCCAGATTTTCCATAGATTTCAATCGTTTTGGCATCCTTTAGATAACGGTCTATGGGGATGTCATCCAAGGTTTGAAGAGGTCCAATTAATCTAATAATTTCCTCAGAAATCTCAATTGCTACTTTTGTCGTATAAAGTTTTATCTGAGATACAAAGAGAGAATCCGCCTTCATCCTGTCCTTGTAGGAGGCAAAGTAAGATTCAGCCGCACACAGCTTAGTATACAAGTCTGCAAATTGATGTTGATAGACTGTCGCATCGATTAATCGTTTCCCAAATCCTCTTTTGACCTTTACAAAAGCCAGACCTTTTTCAAAAGCTCCCTCAGAGATACCAATAGAGATTGCGCTTAATCCTAGCTGTAATTTTTTGATAATATCATTTAACTGAGTTTCCCCATTTAAGGTCAATCCTAGCAGACTATCTTCTGGCAATATGACCTGGTCAAAAGTTACCGAATTCACAGGTAAACCCTGTAAACCAGGTTTTGCTATATCATCTCCAAAAGCAACCCCCGGTCGAGTCGTATCAACAATGAAAAATCCATATCCATCTTCTCCGTTAGTTTCCTGAACCTTGGCTAAGATTAACAAAATATCTGTATAGCGGCAATTTGATACAATTGACTTCTTCCCAGTTAAAGACCAACCTGCCTCTGTTTTCCTTGCGGTTGTTGCAATAACCTCCAAGCTTTCCATCAATTTTCCTTCGGAAAATCCCAAGCCAGCTAAGATTTCTCCCCTTACTAATGGTTCTACATAACGCGATTTTTGTTCCTGACTTCCATATCGTAAAATAGGATAGATACCATAACATGCCTGAGTTAGCAGAACAGCAGAAAAAGCAGGGAAATCTTTTGAAATCAAGCGAATAAAGGTCAAAAACTCGGTTCTCAAAACAGAATCTTGACTATCTAAAAGCAAGGAAAAGATATCAAATCGCTCAATAAACTGATAAAGCAATTCTCTAGGGAACTGTTGTTCATCCTCACGAGACTTGAAATAGTCCCGAATCAACACTTTCACGTCTGCCTTCAATTCTCGCGCCAGCACGTCATTATAGGTCATCGCATTCACCTCAGCTTAGTTGTCAGAAAACGGTTGGTAATAATCTTTCAACAATTCTTCATATATATAAGACTCTACTTCATTGTAGGAGTTTTTATAGGGTCTACAAAACCAAATATTAAATGGAATAGGATCCTTGAATCTAACTGCCTTAAAACGACTCTTGTCCACAAAATATTCAACCGGCCTTGGTAAAAGAGCAATCAAATCTGTCTGATGAGTTGATTCAACTAGGAAGTCCCAAGTAGAGGAAAGATAAGCAAATTTAGCCTCAATTCGTTGTGAACGAAGTTTTTCTGCCACTAAATCATAAGTCGTAAATGTTTTGTTGAAGGTTGCCAATTCATAACCAGCAATATCAGACCATTCCAACAAGCTTTTCTGAGCCAGCGGATGATCCTTATCCATATAAGCAACGTATTCATCCAACTGAATGATATGTTGTTCATATTTTTTAGCATCCAGGCTCGTAGGCTCTATCAGAATAGAGAGATTCAAATCTCCATCAACCATTTTTTGACGAATTTCCTTTCCTCCACCTTCCGTAACCTGGATATGGATATGAGGATTATTTTTCAGAAAATGAGGCAAAGCACTAGCAAAATAAACTCGTAAAATCAAGGACGGAATACCAAGATTAATGGTGCCCTTTTGCTTTTGAGCTTCTATATGGATCATGGAAAGCATTTCTTCATGTCGATTCACAATCTCGGTCGCATAACGATAAATTTTGCGTCCCGTCTCTGTTAAACTTTCTAATCTTCCATTCTTGCGATTGAATAATTGAACCCCTTCAGCTGCTTCAAAATTTGTCACGAATTGACTCAAGGCTGATTGACTAATGTGAATCTTCTTTGCAGCAATGGAAAGGTTGTATCCGCATTCTATGATATTGATGAAATAGTTCATTTGGATAATATCCACTTACCCATCACCTAGCTTTCCTTCACTATTTTAGTAAGTCAATTAGACAACTATTCTAGTGTTTGATAGTTGTCTACTG
This sequence comes from Streptococcus sp. BS35b, assembly GCF_000286475.1. NCBI lineage: Bacteria > Bacillati > Bacillota > Bacilli > Lactobacillales > Streptococcaceae > Streptococcus > Streptococcus sp. BS35b. Next base: position 55,148 of record NZ_ALKH01000002.1, on the reverse strand, counting down.
ACTTTTTATCGAAATAACATTTCGAATACTTCATTTTAACGTTGTATATAAAGCGCTTACAATACTATCTAGTTTATATCATAACACACTAAGTAGAAAATAGCTCTTTTTTTGCTTAAATCGGCATTGTTTTTAGGTCTTCTGCGACAATGACTTCCCCAGCTGTTTTTTCAAGAACTTCTTCTAATGTCACACCAGGAGCCAACTCTTTCAATAAGAATTTACCATCTTTGAATCCAAAAACAGCTAAATCAGTAATAACGAGATCTAACACTCCCTTAGCTGAAAGTGGCAAGGTACATTCTTTCAACAACTTGGATTCCCCATCAGCAGTTGTGTGTTGAATAGCCCCGATTACACGCTTAGCACCTACCAATAAGTCCATTGCGCCACCCATACCAGGAGCAAATTTCCCTGGGATAATCCAGTTCGCAATGCTACCATCTTGGCTGACTTCTAGCGCTCCCAGAACGGTTGCATCCACGTGTCCACCACGAATAATGGCAAAGGAAGTTTGTAGATCAAACAAGGCTGCTCCGGGCAACAATGTGATAGGAGCTCCACCAGAGTTCGCTAAATTGGCATTATAGGTGTCCTTAGTTGGTGTTTCTCCAAATCGAAGGGCGCCATTTTCTGCCTGCAAAATAACATTTACTCCTTCCGGAATATAATCAGCAGAAGCGTTTGGAATCCCAAATCCAAGATTGACCACATCTCCATCTTTAAATTCAAGCGCTACACGTCTTGCGATAATTTCTTTTGCTTTCATTTTACTTCACCCCCGCCAGTTTTTTTGTCTCTGTCCACAAGTCTCCCATCATCTGATGATGCTCTTGTGGTGTCAATCCTTGAACGACATAGTCAACTAGGATACCAGGGATGTAAATATCATTTGGATCAATTTCCCCGACTTCAACCAACTCGTTTGTCTCAACAATGACTGTGTCAGCCGCTAGAGCGAGTTGAAGAGAGATGTTTTTAGTAGTCCCATCTATATAAAGGTTGCCATACTTATCCGCCTTAGTAGCTTTAATCAAGGCAACATCGATTTTCAATGGATCATAAATCAAATATTCTTTTCCATTTCGAGTTACTTTTTCGTGCTCATCTTCAAGAATTGTTCCTACACCTGTTGGCGTTAAAACTGCTCCAAGACCTGCACCTGCAGCATGTAAGCGTTCTACGACAGTTCCCATCGGAGTGAACTCCACTTTCATGGTTCCTGAGAAATAATCATGCTGAGCAGCAGCAGATGTTCCTACATGGGCCGCAATATACTTTGTAACCTGATGATTTTCACAAAGACGACCAACTCCAACTTCCTTACCTGGTTGAGAGGTTACAACAGACACCAAGGTCAAATCTTGCTGGTTTTGACGAACTAGTTCCTCAATTAACTCAAATGGTTCTCCCACTCCAAGAAATCCAGAAATACCAACTTTATCTCCTGAATGAATCAAGGAAATAGCTTCAGACAATGTTACAACTTTCATAACCTATCTCCTCTCTTATTTACGTTGAAAGACAGCTTTGCGTTTTTCAACAAAAGCGCGCATTCCTTCTACCTTATCTTCTGTTGAGAAGAGTAGAGCTTCCGCTTCTGTTTCCAAACGAATAGCATTTTTCAGAGGGAGTTCTGAGCCAACTTGGATAATATGTTTAGCTTTTTCAACTGCTAGCGGTGCATTTTTCATAATCGCTGCTGCTAGCTCTTCTGCCGCAGGCAATAGTTCTTCTGCTGATACCAACTTGTTAAGAATTCCAAGATCATATGCTTCCTGTCCTTTAACCATTCTAGCAGTGAAGATTAATTCCTTTGTTTTACTAGTACCAATCAAACGAGACATTCTTTGAGTACCTGCAAAACCAGGAATGATTCCCAAGCCGACTTCAGGGAAGCCAACCATTGTCTTGTCATAGCCGATTCGGATATCAGTTGAAAGAGCTAATTCTAAACCGCCACCCAAAGCATAACCATTCAATACTGAAATAGTTGGCTGAGTCAATTCAGATAAGCGGGTAAAGGTGTCGTTCGCATAGGTCATGTATTCATGAGCCTGAATTGGAGACATTTGGTCCATCTCTTTAATGTCTGCTCCAGCGACAAATGCTTTTTCCCCTTGACCAGTCACGATGACAACACGAATGTCCTCGCTAGCTTCAATTTGGTCTAAAACGAGATTCAAATCCTTTAAGACTTCTGAACTTAAAGCGTTCAAAGCCGATGGACGGTTAATTGTTAGATAGCCAAGACCATTCTTAACCTCTAATAAAACAGTTTTACTCATTGTTTTGCTCCTACTTGATTTATTTTGAGTACAGAGTACAGCGTCAACAAATACCAACACAAAATGTAAGAGCTTACATTTTCATCATAATCCTTTTTTCCCTATCCGTCTACTTAATCTTTATTTATAGACCTATAAGTCCAGCTTATAGAATAGAGCCATTCAATCTACCCTCAAAGTCTTAGGAAAAGCAAAAATACCTTATCAAGCACTTTCGGAGAAAGACACTTGATAAGGTATGTAACTATGAGATCGGATCAATATCTCATTTTGTAATCGTAATATTGAAAAAGAGGAACTGACGTTCAGTTTTCTAATAACTAACGTTCAACGATGAGGGCTGTTCCCATCCCTCCTCCGATACAGAGAGTTGCTAAACCAGTTTTGGCATCACGTTTCATCATCTCATGTACCAGAGTCACTAAGATACGGCAGCCTGAAGCTCCAATTGGATGACCAAGAGCAATCGCGCCACCATTGACATTGACAATATCTGTGTTAAAGCCAAGTGTTTTCCCAACCGCACAAGCCTGAGCAGCAAAGGCTTCATTTGACTCGATCAAGTCAAGATCATCAACTGTCAAATTGCCTTTTTCTAGAGCTTTGCGAGTCGCATAAATCGGTCCACATCCCATAATTTTAGGATCCAAACCTGCACTTGCATACGAACGAATGCGAACAATCACTGGGAGTCCCAATTCTTCAGCTTTTTCAGCGCTCATGACCAAGACAGCCGCTGCTCCGTCATTGATACCTGATGCATTACCCGCTGTAACAGAACCGTCTTTTTTGAAAACAGGTCGTAGCTTAGACAGACTCTCCAAGCTAGCATCTTTTCTAGGAAATTCATCTGTATCAAAGACGATAGGATCGCCTTTACGTTGAGGAATGACCACCGGAACAATCTCTTCCTTAAAACGTCCAGATTCTATAGCCGCCACTGCTCGTTTTTGAGATTCCAAAGCAAGCGCATCTTGATCATCCCGGCTAATACCATATTCTTCTGCCACATTCTCAGCTGTAATCCCCATATGGTATTCGTTAAAGGCATCAGACAAACCGTCCTTAATCATGGTATCTACCACTTTCGAATCTCCCATACGGCCACCCCAACGGAAGCTTGGCAAAACATATGGAGCCTGGCTCATGTTTTCTGCACCACCAGCCACGACAATATCTGCATCTCCGCACTGAATCGCTTGAGCAGCTAACTGCACTGCCTTCAAACCGGAACCACAAACCTTGTTAATGGTAAAGGCTGGTGTAAATTCAGGAAGCCCAGCATGAATACTCATTTGGCGAGCCACGTTTTGGCCTAAACCTGCGCCTAGGACATTCCCCATAATCACTTCATCTACCTGCTCTGGTTTAATATTCGCTTTTTCCAAAGCACTCTTAATTACCAAAGATCCCAAATCAACAGCAGAAACATTCTTCAAGCTCCCGCCAAAGGAACCTAAAGGTGTTCGCACTGCCGAAACAATAACTACGTCTTTCATGACTACCTCCATCAGTGTCTAGTAAGTAAAGAAGCCTTCTTTTGTCTTCCGTCCCAATTTTCCTGCTTCGACCATTTTCTTAAGGAGAGGGGCAGGACGGTATTTTTGATCACCAAACCCTTGGTTTAGGACGCCCATAATAGCCAAACAAACATCCAACCCAATCAAGTCAGCAAGAGCCAAAGGTCCAATAGGATGATTTGCACCAAGTTTCATCGCTTCATCGATTTCTTCGGCACTAGCAACTCCTTCACCTAGAATGTAAATGGCTTCATTGATCATAGGAATCAAAATTCTGTTCACAACAAAACCATAAGAATCTTTAACATCAACTGGTGTTTTACTAATTTTCACTGTCAATTCACGAACCGCCTGAACCACTTCTTCTGAAGTCTGCAAGGCCTTAATAACCTCTACAAGTTTCATGATTGGGGCAGGATTAAAGAAGTGCATTCCAATCACGCGCTCTTGATGTTTAGTAGCAGCAGCTATATCCGTGATTGACAAAGAGGATGTGTTTGATGCTAAGATAGTTTTAGGATCTGTCAATTCATCCAATTGTTTGAAAATATTCAACTTAATCTCACGATTCTCAGTTGCAGCTTCAATTACCAATTGGACTTGTTTCGCATCTTCATATGAAACAGATGAAAGCAAATTGGCTAATACCTGATCCTTCTCATCCGCAGACATTCGTCCTTTTTCAACTGAACGTTCCAATTGTTTTGTGATATTATTCAAGCCTCTTTGAACAAATTCTTCTTTAATATCGTTTAAGTAAACTGTAAAACCAGCCTGAGCAAATACTTGAGCAATTCCGCTTCCCATTTGACCAGAACCAATAATCATCACCTTAGATATCATTATTTTCTCCTTCTTATTCTACAAAAATCCAGTGCATGAAGCAAGGACGATTGAACAAAAATCCTTCAATCGTCCTCCTGACATTAAACAAAGGCACCTAGTCCAGTAATCTCACGACCAACAATCAAGGCATTCACTTCGTGTGAGCCTTCATAGGTATAGATTGATTCAGCATCTGCAAAGAAACGAGCAACGTCTGTCTCAAGTGTAATACCATTACCTCCGCAAGTTTCACGAGCAAGGGCAACTGTTTCACGCATCACCAAGGAATTGTGCATCTTAGCAAGAGCAGAGTTAAGCATCAATTCATTCCCTTTCTCTTGCATCTCAGCAATACGAGTTGAATAAGCAATAACTGCTACAGCATTTGCTTGCATGCGAGCCAATTTTTCTTGAACAATTTGGAATTTGGCAATTGGACGTTTGAACTGTTCGCGATCTTTAGCATATTTAAGTGCTGAAACATATGATCCACAAGTTACTCCCATAGCAATGTGAGCAACGTCCGCACGAGTGAAGGTCAAGATACGGGCTACATCACCAAAACCATTGATATTTACCAAGCGGTCTGAATCTGGAACCTCCACATTCTTCATGGTGATATGGCCATTGCGGACACAACGAAGAGCGATTTTATGTGGGATTGGTTCTGCATGATATCCCGGTGCTCCCTTACGAACGATAAAGCATTTCACCTTGCCATCCGCAACATCACGAGCAAATACAGGAACAACGTCTGCAGTGTCTGAACCACCAATCCAGCGTTTTTCACCATTTAGAATCCACTTGTCTCCAACACGTTCTGCAGTAGTTGCAAGTCCTCCAGCAATATCAGAACCTGAAAGAGGTTCAGTTAAAGCGAAGCAACCTTGCCAATCAAATGCAGCTAGTTTTGGAAGAAATTCTTTTTGTTGACGCTCATCACCACCCAAGAGAATTGTGTTGTAGCAAAGTCCGCCATGAACGGTGTAGAATGTTGCCATAGAAGCATCGAAGCGAGCAAGTTCAAGATACAAGAAAGCAATATAAAGTTCAGATGGTTTCCAGCTACCCTCACGTCCCTCAAACAATTTCGGATTGTTCATAATTTGAGCGCCCTTAGCCACAGCATAGAATTCTTCAAAAGGAAAATCAGGTTTTTCCCAGTATTCATTAATAACCGGACGGAGATGTTTCTCAATCAAACGGCGAGTTTCTTGTAAAACCTTTGCTTCTCCCAAAGTTAGACCATCCGCATAGTGAAAAAGGTCCTCAGGATATAGTTCGCGTAAAATTTCTTCTTTTGTTGCCATAGTTATGACTCCTTCATTTGTTATAAGAGCGCTTACATTTTTGTATTCGCTATTTGTTGACAACCCCATTCTATCCCTTAGGGTATTATTTTGTCTACTTAATAAATATAAACACCCCTATAAGTTCAGATTATAGGGGTCGATTCTGACTGTTTTATCAAGGATTTCCTCATTTTTCTACTTACTTATAGGCACAAGAAAAAGTGGTTTACAAATCAGTAAACCACTCTTATTAGTTATTTCAATTTTATGATTCTTTTACTTCGAGCAAACCAACTTCACCATCTTCACGGCGATACAAAACATTAGTTGTTTGATCTTCTACATCTACATAGATAAAGAAATCATGTCCCAATAAATCCATTTGGAGAAGAGCTTCTTCTAAATCCATTGGCTTCAAATCAATTTGTTTTGAACGAACAACTTTTGGTTGCACAACATTTGCATCCTCAACTAGAGCATCTGTAAAGAGTTGACTTGTCGCAACTTTATTTTTATTCTTACGTTCGATTTTAGTCTTATTTTTACGAATCTGACGTTCAATTTTATCTGTTACAAGATCGATAGAACCATACATATCTTGAGAAACATCTTCTGCACGAAGAGTAATAGATCCAAGTGGAATTGTTACTTCAACCTTTGCTGTTTTCTCACGGTAAACTTTCAAATTCACACGTGCATCCAACTCTTGCTCTGGTTGGAAATACTTTTCGATCTTTTCGAGTTTAGAAACTACATAATCACGAATTGCTTCTGTTACTTCTAGGTTTTCACCACGGATACTATATTTAATCATATAAGTACCTTCTTTCTAAACATTTTTGTTTTTCTAACTATATTATAACGCTTTCATTTTCATTTTGCAAATTTTTTCCTCATCTTACAAGGGAAAAAGTTTTAACTTCCAAAGCACCCGCTTCTTCCAAAAGTCGTTTTACACGATTCACAGTTGCACCTGTTGTATAGATGTCATCAATCAGCAAGATCTTCTTAGGAAGTGAGATCCCATCTTTAATAAAAAATGGAATTTCAGTAGCCAACCTTTCCAAACGGCTTTTAGAAGAACTAGCACTCTCTTCTCTTTTTCCTAATATATCTTTAAAAGAAAAGCCTGCCGCCTCAACCAAACCCTCAACTTGGTTAAATCCCCTCTCAAGTAATCTTTCAGGACTTAGGGGAATCAACACAAATTGATAACCTCTATACTTTTTCAGCTCCTCAGCAAGAACGGAAGCAAAAACTTTTCTAAGCAAAAAATCGCCATCAAACTTATATCGACTGAAAAAGTCTTTCATAGCTTGATTATAGGTAAAGATTGCCTTATGATCAACCTGAATTCCTTCTTTACCCCAAAGTTTACAATCTTGACACTTAGTTGACATGCCTGTTTTCATACAGTTTGGGCAATAATTCTCACCAATCTTCTCAAAACTAGAAGCACAATCTGAACAAAGATAACTGCAGTCATCCTTCAAAAGGAAGAGACTGCTAAAAGTCAGCTCACTCTTTGTAGTCTGGCCACATAGTAAACAGTTCATAATCCCGCCTCCTTGTTCATTTGTTTGATTTCCTTGATTGCCTTCTTGATGGAAGCATTTAATCCATCATGAAAGAAGAGCAACTCACCAGTTGGTCTGTCCATACTACGCCCAACTCGACCACCAATCTGAATCAAGCTAGACTTGGTAAAGAGACGATGATTAGCTTCTACAACAAAAACATCCACACAAGGGAAGGTAACTCCACGCTCCAAAATTGTTGTACTGATGAGTATCGTCAACTCTCCATCTCGAAAAGCTTGCACCTGCTCTAATCGATTTTCTGTGACAGAGGACACAAAGCCGATAGTTTCATTTGGGTATTGTTCCTGCAATATTTCTTTTAGTTTCTCGCTTTTTTTAATCTCTGATGCAAAAATCAGTAAGGGATAACCTGTTCTTCTCTGTTTCTCAATATAGGTCTTTAACTTAGCTGACAACTGACTTTTCTCTAAACAGCGATTAAAATCTGATAGCCAGACTGGCTTAGGAATAATCAAAGGATTTCCATGGAAGCGTCTCGGCAAGCTTAATCGTTTTAATTCTCCTGTGCGAACCTTCCTATCTAACTCATCTGTAGAAGTTGCTGTAAGGAATATCCTCACTCCATCCTCCTTTACACTATTCTTTACAGCATAGTAAAGCATGGAGTTATCAACATAAGGAAAGGCATCTACCTCATCCACTATCAGCAAATCAAAAGCATGATAAAATTTTAATAACTGATGAGTCGTTGCAACTACTAGGGGAGTTCGAAAATAGGGCTCTGATTCGCCATGGAGTAGTGCTGTCTCACAAGCAAAGTCATTCTGCAGTCGCTTATACAGTTCCAAACACACATCAATTCGAGGACTGGCCAAACAAACTGCACCACCATCATCAATCACTTTAGCTACAACTTGATAGATCATCTCTGTCTTTCCAGCACCTGTCACAGCATGAACTAAAGTCGGTTCTTTCTTTTCGACTGCTCGAATCAACCCCTCTGATACCTTTTCCTGAAAAGGGGTTAACTGACCACGCCATTTGAGAACATCTTGCTTTGGAAAATCTTCCTGCGAAAAATAGTATAAGGCTTGATCACTCCTGACTCGCTTCATCAGCAAACACTCCCTACAATAGTAGGCACCAATAGGCAAATACCATTCTTCTAGAATCGAACTATTACAACGTTGACAAAACAGTTTCCCCTTCTCTTTTCTCATTGCTGGCAATTTCACTGCTACCTGTCGTTCTTCTTCAGTTAATTCTTTCTCAGTAAACAAGCGACCGAGATAGTTTGGATTTACTTTCATACTTTAATATTCGTAAAAATCTAGCACTTTAGGTATTTTTTTAGTACAATTAAATCATGGAATTTAGAACAATTAAAGAGGATGGGCAGGTCCAAGAAGAAATCAAAAAATCCCGTTTTATCTGCCATGTCAAGCGTATTTATAGCGAAGAAGAGGCCCGTGATTTTATCACTACCATCAAAAAAAAACACTATAAAGCCACCCATAACTGCTCTGCTTTTATTCTAGGGGAACGTAGTGAAATCAAGCGTACGAGTGATGACGGTGAGCCTAGTGGTACTGCTGGAGTCCCTATGCTGAGCGTCTTAGAAAATCATAATCTAACCAATCTCTGTGTAGTAGTGACACGCTACTTTGGGGGAATTAAGCTAGGTGCTGGAGGTTTGATTCGTGCTTATGCAGGTAGCGTAGCCTTGGCTGTCAAAGAGATTGGCATTATCGAAATCAAAGAGCAGGCTGGTATAGCCATTCAGATGTCCTACACTCAGTATCAAGAATATGGCAATTTTCTTAGAGAGCACCATCTAATGGAGCTGGATACAAACTTTACAGATCAAGTTGATACAATGATTTATGTCGATAAAGAAGAGAAAGAAAAAATCAAAGCTGCTCTTGTTGAGTTCTTTAATGGAAAAATCACTTTAACAGATCAAGGTTTACGAGAGGTTGAAGTTCCTGTAAACTTAGTGTAAAAAAGGAGAAATTATGGTTTTTGGAAAATTTATTCAAGGACTTGCTGGAAACTTTAGCGAGGAAAAGAAAGAGACTCTTATCAAAGAATATGGTCAATATCTACTAGAGAATGAAGAAATTCAAAGTGGATATAAACTTATTCGCGATTCAATTATCTTTACAAATATCCGTATTATTTTTACTGATAAGCAAGGTGCCACTGGTCGCAAGGTGTCTGCTAAGTCACTCTTTTTGATGAACATTGTAAACGTTGAAATGGAAACTGCTGGAGCAGGTATAGATGATAGTGAGATTACGATTACTTATTTAGAAAATGTCTTTCTAAAAGCACATAATGAGCATTTGAGTTTCCATAAATTTGAATTCCCTAAAAAAACAGACATCCTCCCTCTTTACACCTATTTATTAGAATTGGCTTATCACAATCGATTAAAAATTAATGGCTTAGACCTTTGATATAAAAAAATCCTATCACTTTGATAGGATTTCTATATTTTACAAATAGCCTTAAGCGAGTTATACTAGTATCATCTTATACAAAGAGGTATATCTATGGCTATTTATAATAATATTACTGAACTAATCGGACAAACACCGATTGTTAAACTTAACAACATTGTTCCAGAGGGTGCTGCAGACGTCTATGTTAAACTAGAAGCCTTTAACCCTGGATCGTCAGTAAAAGACCGTATTGCCCTTAGCATGATTGAAAAAGCGGAACAAGATGGTATTCTAAAACCGGGTGCTACCATTGTTGAAGCAACGAGTGGAAACACTGGCATCGGTCTTTCATGGGTTGGTGCCGCTAAAGGATATAAAGTTGTTATCGTCATGCCTGAAACGATGAGTGTAGAACGACGCAAGATTATCCAAGCTTATAGTGCTGAACTCGTCCTCACTCCTGGTAGCGAAGGAATGAAAGGGGCTATTGCCAAAGCTCAGGAAATCGCTGCTGAACGTGACGGCTTCCTTCCACTCCAATTTAATAATCCAGCTAACCCAGAAGTACACGAAAGAACAACAGGAGCTGAAATACTGGCTGCTTTCGGTTCTGATGGACTAGATGCTTTTGTGGGTGGTGTTGGTACTGGTGGAACGATCTCAGGTGTTTCTCACGCTCTTAAAGCAGCAAATTCAAACATTCAAGTTTATGCAGTTGAGGCAGACGAGTCAGCTATCTTGTCTGGTGAAAAACCAGGGCCTCACAAAATTCAAGGCATCTCAGCTGGATTTATTCCTGAAACACTTGATACAAAGGCCTATGATGGTATCGTCCGCGTAACGTCAGATGATGCTCTAGCACTTGGCCGTGAAATTGGTGGAAAAGAAGGCTTCCTTGTTGGGATTTCTTCAGCTGCAGCGATTTACGGGGCAATTGAGGTTGCCAAGAAATTAGGTACAGGGAAGAAAGTCCTTGCTTTAGCACCGGATAACGGCGAACGTTATTTGTCTACAGCACTCTATGAATTTGAAGTGTAGTCTCCTAAATGCACTTAGCCCTTATTAAAGGGCTTTTTATATACTCATATAGAGCCTATTTAAAACAAAGTTTTGGAGTAGATAAAGGCTTGTTTGAGTTACAAGAGATGTAATCTGAGGGGTGTAAGCGTCAAGTGAGAATTAACATGGTATTCATACTCATGGCCAATAACCTCTTAAAATACAATAAGAAAAGGGGGCAAAATTAAAAAGCTAGAGTTTCTCAATTGGAAACCTCTAGCTTTTTTGTGGCTGAGAACTATTTTGTTTCAGATTCTTTAGTTATTCAAAGCCGCTGCCATTGTAGCTGCAACTTCAGCTTCAAAATCATTTGCAGCTTTTTCGATACCTTCACCAACTTCAAAGCGAGCGAACTCAACTACTGAAGCGTTAACTGAATCAAGGTAGGCTTCAACCGTCTTGCTGTCATCCATGATGTATACTTGTGCAAGAAGTGTGTATGCTTGGTCAACTTTAGTGTTGTCAAGCATGAAGCGATCCATTTTACCTGGGATGATTTTGTCCCAGATTTTTTCTGGTTTGCCTTCTGCAACCAATTCAGCTTTGATATCTTCTTCAGCTTGAGCAATCACTTCATCAGTCAATTGAGCTTTTGATCCATATTTCAAGTGTGGAAGAGCTGGTTTACCAACCATTGCACGGCTATCATTATCTTGGTCAATCACGTGGTTCAATTGTGCCAACTCATCTTTAACGAACTGCTCATCCAATTCTTTGTAAGAAAGAACTGTTGGTTTCATCGCAGCAATGTGCATTGAGATTTGTTTAGCAAGCGCTTCGTCTCCACCTTCAATAACAGAGATAACACCAATTCGACCACCATTGTGTTGGTATGCTCCAAAGTGTTGCTCATCTGTTTTTTCAAGCAAAGCAAAACGACGGAATGAGATTTTTTCACCGATTGTAGCTGTTGCAGATACATATGCATCTTCAAGAGTTTCACCTGAAGGCATTGTCAAAGCAAGAGCTTCTTCGTTGTTCGCTGGTTTTCCTTCAGCAATTACTTTAGCTGTTGCGTTTACCAAGTCAACGAATTGAGCGTTTTTCGCAACGAAGTCAGTTTCAGCATTTACTTCAACTACTGCTGCAACGTTACCGTTAACAAATACACCAGTCAAACCTTCAGCTGCAACACGGTCAGCTTTCTTAGCTGCCTTAGCCATACCTTTTTCACGAAGCAATTCGATTGCTTTTTCGATATCACCTTCAACTTCAACCAATGCTTTCTTAGCGTCCATAACACCAGCACCAGATTTTTCACGCAACTCTTTAACAAGTTTAGCTGTAATTTCTGCCATTTTGATTCTCCTATATTTTTTAAAAATAGGAGAGCCGGGCTAAGCCCCGCCCTCCTAGGTAATGATTACTTATTTGAATTAAGCGTTGTCGCCTTCTACAACTTCAACGATTTCTTCGATTGAGTCAGCTTGAGCTTCTGAAGCTTCAAATTCTGCTTCAACTGCTGCTGCATCTTCACCTTGACGTCCTTCGATGATAGCGTCAGCCAATTTAGCTGTGATCAATTTAACCGCGCGGATAGCGTCATCGTTAGCTGGGATGATTACATCGATATCGTCTGGATCAGTGTTTGTGTCAACCATCGCTACAACTGGGATTCCCAATTTTTTAGCTTCTTTAACAGCGATTTGTTCTTTATGTGGATCAACTACGTACATTACATCTGGGATACGAGGCATGTCTTCGATCCCACCCAAGAATTTTTCAAGACGTGCACGTTGTTTGTTAAGAAGTGCAACTTCTTTCTTAGGAAGAACATCAAAGATTCCTTCTTCTTCCATGCGTTTGATTTCTTTCAAACGAGCAATACGTTTTTGGATAGTTCCCCAGTTAGTAAGAGTTCCACCCAACCAACGATGGTTGATGTAGTATTGACCTGAACGTTCTGCTTCTTCTTTAACAGCGTCAGCAGCTTGTTTTTTAGTACCAACAAACAATACAACTGCATCGTTAGCTGCCGCATCACGCATGAAGTCGTATGCTTGGTCAGCGTATTTTACAGTTTGTTGCAAGTCGATAACATGGATTCCGTTACGTTCAGTGAAGATGTACTTAGCCATCTTAGGGTTCCAGCGACGAGTTTGGTGACCAAAGTGTACACCAGCCTCAAGAAGTTGTTTCATTGAAATTACTGCCATGAGTATTTCTCCTTTTTGTTTTTTTCCTCTCCTCGACTTCAACTTGCAAAACGACCCGAGGGCAACAGTTTCACAATTCATCAAGAATGAGTATTATCGTTTACACGACAAGTTTCATTTTACCACATTTTAGCCATATTTTCAAGTGATTTTGATAGAGTTCGGTCTTTCTCTCGATTAAAAATAATAAAAGAGGCTCAAATCGAGCCTCTTCGTTTCATTCATTAGTTTGGATAAATGTAAGTAACATAACCTTCAGATGTTGTAGTTGGGTTGAACCATCCACGTTTGTTACCGATTGTACGATCTCCACCATAGTTTGATTCTGATACTTGAATACGAGTAGTTGAATCAACTGCTGTAACAACCGCTACGTGTCCATAGCCACCATCATTCCAACATGCAATCGCACCAACTTGTGGTTGAGAACCAGTACGGAAACCTGCAGCTGCTGCACTTGTAGCCCACTGTGCTCCGTTACCCCAGTAATCTCCAGCCCAAGGTGCTAATGTTTTAGCTCCCCAAGTACATTCACCAGTTGGATAACTTGAAGCATTTGTACTGTATGTTGGACGTTGTCTAGTAGGAGTTGGAGTAGGTGTAGGTGCTGGAGTGTAGCTTGAGTCCTCGTCGTCAGATGCTGATGCTGACGTTGATGTAGATGTAGATGTTGCTTGCACTTGAGCTGAGAAACTTGTGTTTCCAGAAGCAACAACTGATTGTTGTTGACTTGTTTGACGTGCTTTATAAGCTGCCTCTGCTTCAGCTGCTGCTTTCGCTTCTGCCTCTGCTGCTGCTTTTTGTTCCAACAAGGTAGCTTTCTCGCCTTCTGCAGTAGCTTTCTCTGCAGCAAGGTTCAACTCAGCAACTTTTAACTCCGCCTGTTTTGTTGTCAATGTCTGTGCATCGTCAGCAAGCGTTTGTTGGTTCGCAATGACAGTATTAATTGCTTCATTATTTGCGACTTGTTTTTCTGAAATTGATTTTTTATCAGCTTTTTGTTGCTCTAACATTTTGTTGTTAGCCGATACAATCTCGCTCATAGCCGCAACACGGGAAATAGCTTCTGTAATTGATTTTGAATTTACAATTGTGTTGATATAGCTAGTTGCAGCACCGTTTGTTTGTGCGCTACGTGCTTGTTTTTCCAAAGATTCATTACGAGCAACAATATTCTTAGAGAGCTCTGTAATTTCTCCTTCGAGTTTTTTAGATTCCGCTTGTAGTGTTTCATTTTCAGCTTGTAAGTTTGCTTGCTGTGTTTGAATGGCTGTAACTTGCGTTTGGATTTCATCTACCTGTTTTTGAGCTTCTTTTTGTTGAGCTGTCAAGTCACTAATCTTACTATCTTGAGCAGCAATTTTTTCATCAGTTGTTTCAGCATGAACAGTTGTTAACACTGCCACTTGAGACACCAATACTGTACTTAATAAAAGTGACGCTAAGATTTTTTTCTTCATATTGTGTAGATACTCCTTCTATTTAAGACATTACTAGTATACCAAAAAAAGACATAATAAATATTACGCCTTTGTTACATTTTTATTTCTTTCTTATAGATAATATTTTTCAAAAATATACTGGAAAATCACCATCCACAAAAAGTTTAAAATCATTGATGGGACAAGGCTGTAAACAATGAAAACTGGCATTGATTCTACTGTCAGTCCCATAGCAAGGGCCAGGAGATAACTACCCATATCAAATAGGAAGCTCATCACAACTATTGTTAACATTCTCGTCCAACGGTTCAACAAAGTCACACTATTAAACTTGTGAAGTGAGGCACCTATCAAGATAAATAAAAGTGTCGCAATTCCTATCAAGTGGAAAAAATAGATATCGTACACCAAACCTGCTATACAGCAATAAGCTAGATAGAAGTATTCTGATACCTCAATTGTCTCAAACAAGAGAAATAAAAACAGGAAATGACTGGCTAAGTGAAAATGGGGATAAAAGGATTCTACTAATTGACCAATATGTGCATCAATTAGCACAAGAAAAGGAAGTAAAAAGAAAATACCAACTTGTTTTAACAGTCTCATTGCTAATTCCCCACTAACTCTACCACATGAAGATCTTTAGTATCAGCACTTAACTTTACTGTTACCTCTCGTGTTAGATAATCACTGCTATGAGTTGTAGCAACAACCTCTCCAACAGGAATATCCTTAACATTAAAGTTTCCAAGCCCCCCTGTAGTCACCCTATCTCCGGCACTAATGTCGTTGTTACTGTTTAATTGACTAATTTTAAGAAGTTCGGTTTCTTTGTCATAACCAACGATAATTCCGTAAATTTCAGTAGAACCATGCAAGATTTTAACGGAAATTTTGTCTGAATTTTCGGTGTTTGTCAATAGGTTGATCGTTGTTGAATGATCCTCCACTTTTGAAACACTGCCAATCAAGCCCCCGTTTGCAATGGCCAACATATTTTCAGAAGCACCCTTTGAACTTCCTGCATCTATCGTTAACTCTTGCTTCCAAAATACCGGTGAGCGCGTAATCACATCTGCTGCTAAGTTTTTTGTAGCCTGCAATTTTGACTTCATATCCAGCAACTGACGTAGTTGTTCATTTTCATTTTTTAAACTTTCTGATTGATTAGACTCCACTTCTAGTTTGTAGAGCTGCTTTTTTAAGCTTTCGTTTTCATTGTAAGTCTGCGTCAAATGTCCCAAATCTGATTTGAAAGTATCAAACCACTGAAAGGGTTTTTGGACAATTCTATCTACTAAGGAAATCCCATCTCCTAGTTTTGTCACGATAGCGCTTGAATAGGTTGTCACTAATAGTACAGAAACTGCCAGAACTGTGACAAAAACGATGATTAGATATTTTGATTTTTTAAAACGGTTCATATTCCTACCTTTATACTAAAAATCTGCTACAGTGAGCTTCTTATCAATCCTACAAACCTGCTAAGATTTTAAGAAAAATAAGAAACATCCCAGTACCAAAATCACAAGAATTGCCAGTGTATCCTTTTGACTCCATCTCAATTGTCTATACTGACTTCTACCCTTTCCTCCCTGATAACCACGCGCTTCCATGGCAATTGCCAATGAATCTGCACGTTTTAAGCTCGTAGCAAAAAGAGGAATTAAAATTGGAATCATAGCCTTTACTTTTTGAACGATGCTACCTTCACCAAAGTCAACTCCACGGGCTTTTTGAGCATTCATAATTCGCGTTGTGTCATCCATCAAGGTTGGAACAAAACGCAAACTCATTGATAACATGAGGCCAATTTCATGAACGGGAACTTTCACGCGTTTCAGAGGCGCCAAAAGTGCTTCAACTGCAGCTGCCAGACTCAAAGGCATGGTCGTTAATGTCAGCAAGGTTGAAAAGAAAATAATCAACACAAAACGACAGAAAATGATTCCCGCTTGTTGCAAAGCATAATCCGTTATTCTTATAAAAGAAAACTCAAATAGGACATTTCCACTTGAAATGAAAAAGAGCTGAAAAAGAGTCGTAAAAGCAATCAAGAAGAACATGGATTTTAATCCCTGAACGAAAAATGAGAGGGAAACGCCTGACAAAGCGATAAATATACCTGTCGCTATAAACAAAATGAGATTGGTGAGGGGATTATTAGCCCAAAATACAATCAAAATCAACAGGATCATGGCAAGCAATTTACTACGTGGATCCAAGCGATGAATGATGGAATCCCCCGGTATATAACGCCCTAAAATCATACTATCCATTTAGCGACTCCTTAAACTCCTCTATCTTGATTGGCAATTTTTTAAAAGCTACACCTCTATCTGCCAAACGTTTACAAAAGGCTGTGATTTTAGGCACACCTAACTGCACTTTTTCCATAGAGGCTACATCTTGGAAAACTTCGCTCGGTTTACCACTTTTGACTAAAAGCCCCTTTTCCATAACATAGACCTGATCAGCATATGTAGCTACGTCATCCATTAAATGCGTTACCAGAACGATTGTCATTCCAGAAAGGTGAAGTTTTTTAAACAGGGTCATCAATTCTTTTCTGCCCAGAGGATCTAGCCCTGCTGTTGGCTCATCCAAAACCAAGACAGTTGGCTCCATGGCTAGCATACCTGCTATAGCCACACGTCTCATCTGGCCACCCGAAAGTTCAAAAGGACTGCGCTCAAAGAGTGACTCATCGATGCCTACCAAGGCTAACTTTTCACGCGCAATTTTCTTGGCCTCTTCCTCAGAAACTCCAAAATTTTGCGGTCCAAATGCAACATCTTTCAAAACAGTCTCTTCGAAAATCTGATTTTCAGCAAATTGAAACACTAGACCGACTTGCTTTCGAATCTGACGAATTTCTTTATTGGTTGATGTAGGGGTAATGACGGTATCAAAAACTTGAACAGAACCCTTACTTGGTACCAATAGGCCATTTAAAAGCTGTAAAATCGTTGATTTCCCACTACCTGTGTGCCCTACTAAAGCTGTATAGGAGCCATCCTCAATCGTCAAAGAAACATCAGTCAAGGCTGATGAAGATAGGGGAGTCCCCTCTTGATAGGTAAAGCTCACATTTTCTAGAGTAATTCCCATAGCTTGTCCTCTAGCTCTCCTTCTGTCAAATAACCATCCGGCAACTGATAACCAGTCTCTCTCAAAGATTCTCTCAATTGATTAGCAAAAGGCTCATCTAACCCTATCTGGTCAAGGTCATCCCGAGAAAAAAGTTCTCTTGGACTGCTGGTTGACTCCACTTGGCCTTTTTTCATGACCAAGACACGGTCACTCATCGCAACTTCTTCTAAGTCATGTGTAATGGAGACGACTGTCATCTGGTGGTCTTTTCGAATCTCTTGAACTGTCTGAATCAGTTCTCTTCGTCCCTCTGGATCCAACATACTTGTAGCCTCATCCAGAATTAAAATAGCTGGCCTCAGGGCAACAACTCCCGCAATAGCCACCCGCTGTTTTTGTCCACCAGATAAACGAGCTGGTTCTCTCTTTTTAAAGTCCAGCATACCTACTAACTCCAAAGATTCAGACACTCTCTTCTTCATTTCTTCTCGAGGAAGTCCCTGATTTTCTAAGCCAAAGGCGACATCATCTTCAACAGTTGCCCCCACAAATTGGTTATCTGGATTTTGAAAAACCATACCAATTTGACGGCGTAAGTCCCAAACATTCTCAGAGGACAGCAATTGCCCATCTATCCAGATTTCCCCAGACTCTGCTTCAAGCAAGCCATCAATCAAACGGATAGTTGTCGATTTCCCACTCCCATTATGACCTACAATCGAAAGCCATTCTCCCCGTTTCACGTGAAACGAGACATTATTAACATCATAATGATCCTGGTCTTCCTTGTAACGAAAAGACAGATTTTTTACTTCAATAATCGATTTCATTTCGAACCAAATGTCCCTTTGAATACATGAGCGCTACCCTTGAAATAATCATAACCAGAGTAGATAGTGAAAAACAAAGCGATATAAAGCAACAGCTGACCAATTAAATTCCAATGTAAGAGCAAAAAGATAATGGCAAACATCTGACTAAAGGTTTTGATTTTCCCTGGCATCGCTGCTGCTAGAACTGTTCCTCCCGTCTCAACAAGCAACAAGCGCAAGCCTGTCACCGCAAGTTCACGACAGATGATAATAGCAACAACCCAAGCTGGAGCCATACCTAACTCAATCAACATGATAAAAGCTGACATAACCAACAGCTTATCAGCCATCGGATCTGCAAATTTTCCAAAGTTGCTGACTACATTCCATTTACGAGCAAGGTAGCCATCAAGATAATCCGTTATACTAGCAACTGCAAAGATGATTGCTGCTAGCAAATGACTTCCTTGTGAATGGCCCAAAGTCAAAATAAGAATAAAGAGAGGTATAAAGAGAATTCTACCAATAGTTAATACATTAGGAATTTGTTCTTTTTTCATTGATTTTTCCTTAATCTGTAGTAAATGTAAGTGTTACAGTTCCAGTCTGAGTTGTCAGCTTCGAAGTATCAATCGTTTGATTGTCCACAGTCACAGTAACTCCCTTCACTACACCTAAAGTAATAGTAACGGGATTCTTAGTTGAAACTGTTGTTTTTGCATTCTTATTGTCTGCGGATAGTGTCACACCACCCTCCAGCTCACTTCCTGAAACACTAACCCAACTAGTTGTATCTGAAACTGCTAGTTGAACAGTAGCGGTTTCCTTACTCGTTTTATACCGAGCTTCAATGCGGTTTCCTTCACCTGACACTGTAATAGTTGATTCCGTAGTAGAAGACGAGCTAGACGTCTGACTACTAGAAGATGAACTAGATGAGGTTGTTGAACTAGTTGAGCTCACAACACTATAATTAGCTGAAGAAAGACTTGGCTGAGTTTGGATGTAGTTCCAAACATAGTAAGTCACAAAAATTAAAATTGACAAAGCAAATAGAACGAAATAAAACAAGGGGAGATAAGACGTTTTTTTCTTATTTGATCGTCTGCGACCAGATAAGTCTTCTTCATCGACATCTACCTCTTCGTAGGTAATCATACTACCTGAATCATAGGCATCCAAAACAATTCTTTCATCTAACTCTACTGCCCAGGCATATTTTCTTAAAAAAGAACGAGCATAGAAGGTACTAGGAAGCAAATCAAAATCATCAGCCTCCATAGCTTCTAGAAAATTCAACTGAATTTCAGTTTTTTCCTGCAATTCTTCCAAACTCAATCCCTGGTTAATTCTGGCTAAACGTAGAACCTCGCCAATTGTTTTTTTTCTCATACGTACCATTCCTTCTTTCTAGTATTAGTCATCTTTTAAGCTGGAAAGATTGTAAAATCAACTAGATCACCATTATCAATCAAACGATGTCCAGCTTCTAGAACATCCTCCAAAGTAATTTCTTGTAAAATTTTTGGAAAATCAAAAATTGTTTCTCCGCGATCCATCGGATCGTATTGAGTTGCAATAAATTCCAAAGAGTTCATGCTACTGAAAAACTCCCCAAACATCTCACTCTTAACAAGATCTAAATGTTCCTCTGTAATATCCGTATCACTACTAAACTGACGAATCGCTTTCCGAAATTGATGCGACAGAGAAACAGGCTCTTTGGTGTCCATTGTCAATATCACAAAATGAAAGCGACTGTTGACTTCAACCTCAAGCGACAATGACGCATCTAACTTCCCAGTCTCATATAATCTTTGAAAACGGTCAGAAGTCCAACCAAACATCATCGTAAATAGTAATTTCAATAAAATATTGTAACGATAAGACTCATCTTCTGTTATTTGCCCATTACCTCTAATCGCAACAGCAAGTTTGGGTGAAGAAACTTCCATCCGAAGGTTATCTGTTTGTTTCACAGGCTGCAAAGGTAGTTGCTCTTTTAAAACCGTAAACTGGTTTGAAACTTCCTGTTCCTTTTCCTTTTTCGAAAAGTATTCCTCAACAACTTTTACATCAATATTTCCAACTAAAAACAGTGACATGTTGACAGGTTTGTAAAAGTCTGTAAAGTTCTCTTTTAAATTTGAAACTTGAATCTCAGAAATTGATTTTTCACTTCCAACAATATCTATTGCTAAAGGAGTATCAGGATAAAGGTTGGCTAATGTTGCAAAAAACAAACGTGAGTCTGGATCATCTTGGTACATTTCTCGTTCTTGCTGGATAATATCCTGTTCCCTCAAAACAGACTCTTCTGTAAAATGAACATCTCCAACTAACTCATCTAGCAAATCTAAACTCTCTAATAGATGGTCAATTGTTGAAAAAAGATAGCTGGTCTTAGTAAAGCTTGTAAAGGCATTGCTTTCTGCACCTAATCGAGTAAAAGCAGCCATTATATCCTCAGAATTTTCTCTTTCAAACAATTTATGTTCAAGAAAATGTGCAATTCCTGCTGGATGATGACGTAAACCTTTTTCCAAGCGTGTATAAGTTGCATCTACAGAACCAAATTGAACCGTTACAATCCCATAAACCTCATTGAAATCTTGCTTAGGGAGTAAAGAAACTGTCAATCCATTTGACAATTGTGTTTTGTAGACTGTTTCCTTTACAGCAGGATAGTATTTTTCTTCAAAAGTAACCTTTGTCATTCTACTCCTTCCATAAAGTAAATCGCTTGTAACTTCAAACTGTTGGCAGCTTTACATACCGCTTCTTTATCAACACTCTCTAATTTTGCCACCAATCGATCCATATCAAAGCTTGATTTTCCAAATAGAGCATTCAAATAGATTCTTTCAACTAGGGTCTGTTGATTATCTTGAGCCATCAACAAAGATCGTCGAATCATCTCCTTGGTTTGTTCAAGTTCAAAATCTGTAAAGTTACCCTTTTTCAGATCTAGCAATTGATGATTCATCATTTTTCTAGCCTGATTTCGATTTTCTCTATCAATACCCGCATACATCCTTAACAGACCACTAAACAAATCCAATTGACTAGAGACTGAATAGGCTATTCCAGCATTTTCACGAACATTTGTAAAGAGTTTCGAATGTGCAAATTCACCCAACAGACCATTCATGACAAGCATGGGCAAATGCTCATCATCACTATATTTTACAGGAGAATGATAGCCCATTTCCAAAATAGATTGCCCAACATTTCTCTGAACCATTCCTTCTTGTAGAACATTCGAATAAGACTGATGGTACTGGATAGTAACATCGCTATTTCTAGCTGTGAAGGGCAATGATTTCAGCGATTCTGTAATTTCTACTTCATTAAAATCACCTAAGAAAAAGAAATCAATTCGATCATTTTTCAGAGCATCTTGAAAGCAAGTGTGGCTACTTTTTGGAGACTCATTTGAAATACAGTTTCGTAAATCACTGTATCTCAATTGAAGACGCTCATCATGGAAGAACAAGCTATCCAACTCCTTATGAGCAAAATAAAATGAATCGTCCATATCAGTAGCTAAACTAGCCAACAACTGTTTTCTTTCAATTTCAAATAAGGCTGGCTCAAAAGCACCATCTTGAACTAAGGGAGCAAATAAAGTCTGTTTCACCAATTCCAAAATTCGAGAAGTCAAGACATTCTTTTTACTTAAAAAATCATCCCTCACATAAGTAAACGTTAAGTCAAGAATATGTGCCTGTCCCCTACGATAAGCACTTGTGGAAATATCTGTTCCATATAAACTTGCCAAGTATCTGCGAAATACTTGAGATGTTGGGTAAGCTTGATTTGCCGTCTCCAACATACTTGCACTTAACATGCGTCCTGCTACTGTCTCAAGAGATAAGGGAGCAGTAAAACGAATAGTGATTTTATTTGTTTTAAACTTTTTGGATTGAACAAAATGTGCTGAAATTCCAGGCACTAATTTCATACCTTACCTCCTTACATATAGAGTTCTATTATACCACGAAAATCAAAATTTTTCTTGTTCTCTTTATAGCTTTAAAGAGTAAAATCGTTTTCATTTCAACTAACCTTCCTTCAGCTATTTCAAGGAAAATATGGTATAATACCAAAGATTGAGGTGAATTATGGAATACAAATTATTTGAAGAATTTATTACGCTCCAAGCCCTCCTAAAAGAGCTTGGGATTATACAAAGCGGTGGTGCTATCAAATCCTTTTTAATAGATCATCAAGTTTACTTTAATGGTGAGTTAGAAAGTAGACGTGGGAAAAAAATCCGTATTGGAGATACGATTGACATTCCTGATTTAAAGATTGACATCACCTTGACAAAACCAAGTTTAAAAGAGCAAGAAGAGTATCAAGCAGATAAGATTGAGAAAGAGCGAATTGCTAAACTTGTCAAAGAGATGAATAAAGTTGTCAAGAAAGAAAAACAAAAAACTTCTTCATCGCCTAAAACCAAACAAGCTCCACGTTTTCCAGGAAGATAACCATGTGGCTCCAACATTTAACAATCAAAACCTTTCGAAACTACAAAGAGGCAAAAATTGATTTCAATCCAAAATTAAACATCTTTCTAGGTCAAAATGCACAAGGAAAAACCAATATTCTAGAAGCAATCTATTTCTTGGCCTTGACACGTAGTCATCGGACTCGTACAGATAAAAATCTCATTCATTTTGATGACGAGCAACTCCATCTCTCTGGCTTGCTACAGAAAAAAACAGGTTCTATTCCTCTAGAAATTGATTTAACGCCAAAAGGGCGTGTGACTAAAGTCAATCACTTAAAACAAGCCCGCCTCTCAGACTACATCGGACATATGAATGTGGTCCTCTTTGCACCTGAAGATCTCCAGTTAATTAAAGGGGCCCCCTCTGTTCGTCGAAAATTTATAGACATTGAACTGGGACAAATTAAACCAATCTACTTGTCAGACTTGTCAAACTATAACCATATACTCAAGCAAAGAAATACTTACCTAAAATCCAGCCAGAAGATTGACGAAACATTTCTGTCAGTCTTAGATGATCAGTTAGTAGAATACGGTTGTCGCGTCATAAAGCATCGGATAAAATTCATTAAAGAGTTAGAGAAATTTGGTCAAAAAAAACACTTAGAAATTTCAAATCAATTAGAAGAGTTGTCAATATCTTATCAATCATTTGTCAACTTCACTGATGAAGAACAGCTAACAAATTCTTTTAAAATTGCTTTGGAGAAAAGCAGATCCAGAGACTTATTTAAAAAGAATACTGGAGTTGGCCCTCATCGAGATGACATTGCTTTTTATATCAATGGAATGGATGCTAGTTTTGGAAGCCAAGGTCAACATCGTAGTCTTGTACTTTCTATCAAACTAGCAGAGATTGAGCTAATGGAAAGTATTACCAACGAGTCTCCGATACTACTGCTTGATGATGTTATGAGTGAACTTGACAATACACGGCAACTAAAATTACTAGAAACCATTTCTCAATCTATCCAAACCTTTATTACAACAACAAGTTTAGACCACTTACAAAACTTACCAGAAAACCTTAGTATTTTTAATATTCAAAACGGTAAAATTTCTGTAAATCAACATTGACAACTTTGTAAATAAAAAGAACTCCTGAAAATCAGGAGTTCTTTTTTACTTCCTACATAGAGTAGTTTGGTGCTTCATTAGTAATTTGCACATCATGAGGATGGCTTTCTTTTAGACCAGCCCCAGACATTTCAATAAATTGAGCATTATCATATAGTTCTTTAAGGTTAGCTGCACCACAATAACCCATACCAGAGCGAACACCACCAATCATTTGGAAGACAATATCAGCTGCTGCTCCTTTATAGGCAACACGGCCTTCAATTCCTTCTGGAACAAGTTTGTTTGCTTCATTGACAGAACCTTGGAAGTAACGGTCACTTGAACCTTTCTTCATTGCAGCGATTGATCCCATACCACGGTAAGTCTTAAACTTACGTCCTTGGAAGATTTCTGTTTCACCTGGTGCTTCGTCTGTTCCAGCGAACATTGATCCAAGCATAACCGCATTTCCACCTGCAGCAAGGGCTTTTACAATATCTCCAGAGTACTTGATTCCACCATCAGCAATGATTGTTTTACCATATTCACGCGCAACTGCTGCTGCATCATAGATTGCTGTCACTTGTGGGACACCAACCCCTGCAATCACACGAGTAGTACAGATAGAACCTGGTCCGATACCGACTTTGACAACATCTACACCTGCATCATAAAGAGCACGCGCACCTTCAGCAGTAGCAATATTACCCGCAATCAAAGTGCGGTCTGGGAAGTGAGCACGAATTTCAGCAATTTTACGTAGAACACCTGCAGAATGACCATGTGCAGTATCAATAACAATTGCATCCGCTCCTGCTTCAAAAAGGGCTTCGGCACGTTCAAATGTATCTGAAGTGACACCTACCGCACCAGCAACTAGAAGACGACCAAATTCATCTTTTGCAGCATTTGGAAACTCAATCACTTTTTCAATGTCTTTGATAGTAATCAAGCCAGAAAGACGACCTTCTTCATCAACCAAAGGAAGTTTTTCAATACGGTGTTCTTGAAGAATGCTTTCAGCTGTTGCAAGGTCTGTACCAACAGGAGCAGTAACAAGATTTTCACTGGTCATATGGTTTGAGATTGGCTGATTGTAATCTGAAATAAAGCGAAGATCTCGGTTTGTTAGAATACCAACCAATTTACGATTTTCAAGTGTTTCCACAACTGGAACACCACTGATACGGTAACGTCCCATCAGTTCATCTGCTTCAGCAATAGTGTGTTCTGGAGTCAAGAAGAATGGATCAATAATAACACCATTTTCAGAACGTTTTACCTTACGAACTTCATCTGCCTGTTGCGCAATAGACATATTTTTATGGATTACTCCAAGACCACCTGCACGAGCAATGGCAATAGCCATTTGACTTTCTGTGACTGTATCCATGGCGGCTGTTATAATTGGGATATTTAAAGTCAGATTATCTGCCAATTTTGTTGTTAAATCTGCATCATTAGGCAACACATGACTTTCTGCTGGAATGAGCAATACATCATCAAAGGTAAAACCTTTTTTTAAAAATTTAGTATCCCAATTAGACATTGAAGTTTCCTCTTTTCTTTCTTTTTGAGCTTGACTCTTTTTGTATTGTATCTATCATACCATTCTATGAAAATTTGTCAATTATATTTATGGTAGAAATCATAAAAAAACTATCTCTGTGATCCTATGGAAGAGATAGTTTTACGATTCATATTTTATCTATTATTTAAAATAATTTAGTCCCATTGCTCTCTTAACTTCAGATAGAGTTTGCCCTGCAACCTCACGCGCTTTTTCACTACCTTTTTGAAGCATATTGTACACTTCGCCCATATCATTAGCAAATTCGATACGGCGCTCACGAATAGGGCCAAGTTCGCGTTCTAATATTTCAAGTAGATAACGTTTCGTCTTCACATCACCAAGACCACCACGTTGATAATGTTCTTTCATATCTGCAATGTCTTGAGCATCTTCTGGACGACCAAACACATCTAGATAATGGAAAACCATATTTCCTTCAATCTTACCTGGATCCTCCACTCGAATATGATCCGGATCAGTATACATGCTCATGACTTTTTTACGCAACGTATCCGCATCATCTGCTAGATAAATACCATTATTAAGGGATTTAGACATTTTAGCATTTCCATCTAAACCAGGCAAACGTCCTGCTCTCTCATTTTCTGGATAAATACCTTCCGGCTCTACCAAGACCTCACAATTATAAGCATGATTAAAGGAACGAACAATCTCACGAGTTTGCTCAATCATTGGTTTCTGATCTGTCCCAACAGGAACATAATTAGCCTTGAAGGCAGTAATATCTGCTGCTTGCGCAATCGGATAAACCAAAAATCCTGTCGGAATACTTTCTCCAAACCCTTTTTGAGCAATCTCTGTTTTTACTGTAGGATTCCGTTCCAAACGAGCTAGTGACACCAAATTCATATAGTACATAGACAGCTCAGCCAACTCTGGAATCTGGCTTTGAATAAAGATAGTTGATTTACTTGGATCTAATCCAACTGCTAGATAATCCAAGGCAACATTCCCAATCGATTCTACAATCGTTTGAGGGTCTTTGGCGTGATCTGTCAATGCTTGTTGGTCCGCCAAAAAAACAAACATCTCATACTTGTCTTCTTCCTGCAGTAATACTCTATTTTTAAGACTCCCAACATAATGTCCAATATGCAGTTTTCCTGTTGGGCGATCTCCTGTTAAAATAATGGGTTTCGTCATTTTTTTCTCCTTCGAAATGGTCTCTTCAATTATAGCATTTTTTTGTTAAAATAACAGAAAATTATTTTAATCAAACAACTAACTCATTGTAAATAAACCTGTAAACTTAATTGACATAAAATTGACAAATAAAAATTTGAATATTTCTCTCTTTTCTAGTAGAATAAATGTATTACATATTATAGGAGAAAAACATTGCTTACAGTATCTGATGTTTCACTACGTTTTAGTGATCGCAAACTTTTTGATGATGTCAATATCAAATTTACAGAAGGAAATACATACGGATTAATTGGTGCTAATGGTGCTGGGAAGTCTACATTCTTAAAAATCTTAGCTGGTGATATCGAGCCAACAACCGGTCACATCTCTCTTGGTCCAGATGAACGTCTCTCTGTTCTCCGTCAAAATCATTTTGACTATGAAGATGAGCGAGTTATTGATGTCGTTATTATGGGAAATGAAAAACTTTACAACATCATGAAAGAAAAAGACGCCATTTACATGAAGGAAGATTTTTCAGATGAAGATGGTGTTCGTGCAGCCGAACTCGAAGGTGAATTTGCTGAACTTGGAGGTTGGGAAGCAGAAAGTGAAGCGTCTCAACTACTTCAAAACCTAAACATTCCAGAAGAATTGCACTATCAAAACATGAGCGAATTGGCCAATGGTGAAAAAGTGAAGGTTCTCCTTGCTAAAGCCTTATTTGGTAAACCTGATGTTCTTCTTTTGGACGAGCCAACCAATGGTTTAGATATCCAATCGATTACTTGGCTAGAAGACTTCTTGATTGATTTTGATAACACCGTTATCGTAGTATCCCACGACCGTCACTTCTTAAACAAAGTGTGTACTCATATGGCCGACCTTGACTTTGGAAAAATCAAACTCTACGTCGGAAACTACGACTTCTGGAAGGAATCTTCTGAGCTTGCTGCTAAATTGCTAGCAGACCGTAATGCCAAGGGAGAAGAAAAAATTAAGCAATTGCAAGAATTCGTTGCTCGCTTCTCTGCCAACGCTTCTAAGTCAAGACAAGCAACGTCTCGTAAAAAAATGCTTGACAAGATTGAATTAGAAGAGATTGTTCCTTCTAGTCGTAAATACCCATTTATCAACTTTAAAGCAGAACGTGAGATTGGTAATGATCTCTTGACAGTAGAAAATTTAACTGTAAAGATTGATGGCGAAACTATCCTAGACAATATTAGTTTCATCTTGCGTCCAGGTGATAAAACAGCTCTTATTGGACAAAACGACATCCAAACAACTGCATTAATTCGTGCAATTATGGGTGACATCGACTATGAAGGAACTGTCAAGTGGGGAGTTACTACTAGCCGTTCTTACTTGCCAAAAGACAACTCGGCTGATTTTGCAGGAGGAGAGTCAATCCTTGACTGGTTGCGTCAATTTGCAAGTAAAGAAGAAGATGACAATACCTTCCTACGTGGTTTCCTTGGTCGTATGCTCTTTTCTGGAGATGAGGTTAACAAACCTGTAAACGTCTTGTCAGGGGGAGAAAAAGTACGTGTCATGCTTTCAAAACTCATGCTCTTGAAATCAAATGTCCTTGTACTTGATGATCCAACAAATCACTTGGACTTGGAATCTATCTCAAGCTTGAACGATGGATTGAAAAACTTTAAAGAATCAATCATCTTTGCCAGTCATGACCACGAGTTTATCCAAACTTTGGCAAACCATATCATTGTTTTGTCTAAAAATGGCGTCATTGATCGTATCGATGAAACTTATGATGAATTCCTAGAAAATGCAGAAGTACAAGCAAAAGTTAAAGAACTTTGGAAAGACTAAAATAAGACTTCAAAACTCAGTTGGGGTAACCAACTGAGTTTTCTATCATTCTACGAGGTAACATGAAATCATTTTTTAAAACATATTGGACCTATTTTGTTTCTTTCATCATTCCTTTTGTAATTATGACTGGAGTATACCTAACTCAAGGTATCTACTGGAATAGCGATTCATCTCCACTATTAGGAGATGGTTTTCATCAATACGTTATTTTTGATGTAGCTTTACGAAATATTCTACATGGAAATGGCAGTTTATTTTACACCTTTACAAGTGGCCTCGGGCTGAATTTCTATGCTCTATCTAGTTATTACTTGGGTAGTTTTCTCTCACCTCTGGTTTACTTTTTTAATCTGTCGAATATGCCAGATGCTGTTTATCTGACCACTCTCTTAAAATTTGGATTGATTGGTCTGTCAACCTTCTTTAGTTTGACTAGATTATTTAAAGATATCCCAAAATTTTTAAAACTTGCCTTATCTACTTCCTATGCTTTAATGAGCTTCACTGTCAGTCAGTTAGAGATTAAAACCTGGCTAGATGTTTTTATCTTGATTCCTTTAATTATAACTGGTTTACACCTACTTATAACACAAAAGAAGCGCCTACTATACTTTACAAGTTTGTCAATCTTATTTATTCAAAATTATTATTTTGGGTATATGACAGCATTGTTTCTTATTTTCTGGTATCTCTGCCAAATTTCTTGGGACTTTAAAACTCGAAAATCATCTTTTATAGATTTTATTATCACTTCCTTTTTAGCAGGAATGGCTAGTTTGATTATGACTCTTCCTACACTGTTTGATTTACAAACTCATGGGGAGAAGTTGACTGCCATCACAAAATTAAAAACAGACAGTAGCTGGTATCTGGATATTTTCGCAAAACAATTCATTGGATCTTTTGATACAACTAAGTATGGATCTATACCAATGATTTTTGTTGGATTGCTTCCTTTTATTTTGACCATTCTATTTTTCACAATAAAATCCATTAAGTTTCACGTGAAACTTATCTATGCAATTTTTTTTACTTTTTTAATAACAAGCTTTTACATAGAAGCACTTGATTTATTTTGGCAAGGGATGCACACCCCAAATATGTTTTTGCATCGCTATGCTTGGATTTTTTCCACTCTGTTAATTTATACTGCAGCAGAAGTCTTAAATCGTCTGAAAGAACTGAAGCTATGGAATCTATTTATCTCACTTTCTCTTGTACTAACAGGATTTTTAGCTACTGTCTATTTTAAATCACACTATTCTTTTTTAACTGATTTGAATATCCTGCTCACTCTTGAATTTCTACTAGTTTATGCTCTTTTACTTCTTGCAGTCATTAGAAAATTTATCTCTATAAATCTATTTGCAATTCTTTTGTCTTTATTTATAACAGTTGAGATAAGCTTAAATGCTTCATCTCAAATGGAAGGAATAGCTAAAGAATGGGCCTTTGCTTCTCGTAGGGCCTATAATAGAGATATCACCGCTATGGAATCCATTCTAAACCAAATTGACAATCCATTTACACGTACTGAAAAACTGCAAATTCAGACTGGGAATGACAGTATGAAATTTAACTACAATGGAATCTCTCAATTTTCGTCTGTACGAAATCGTTCAGCTAGTACTAGTTTGGATAAACTGGGATTCAAATCCTCTGGAACCAACCTTAATCTCCGTTATGTAAATAACAGTCTTTTAGCAGACAGTTTATTTGGAATCCAGTACAATATTTCTGAAACTTCACTTGATAAGTATGGCTTTCAAGAGATTTATCAAAAGGATCATTTAACCTTATATAAAAATCAACTCTCTTTACCCATTGCCTTTGCCACTCAATCTATTTACACAGATGTAAACTTTAATAATCACACTCTGGATAATCAGGCTTTATTTATAAACCAGCTTGCTAATCTCAACTTAGATTACTTCTCCCAAATAGCATATGATAAAACAGATAATTCTGAAGGTTTAACAAGTATCACAGGTTCTGCGAATGAAGATGCAAAGATTGATTATCAAATTGAGGTTCCTCAAAATAGCCAAGTCTATCTCTCTTTTTCAAATCTTCATTTTACAAACGATAAGCAAAAGAAAGTTGACATCATTGTCAATGGAGAAAAAAAGACTTTTACAACTGACAATGCATTTAATTTCTTTAATTTGGGTTATACTGAAGAACAAAAAACTTTCAATATCAGTGTTAGTTTCCCTGGAAATTCTCAGGTGTCCTTTGAATCTCCAACCTTCTATCGTTTAGATACTCAGGCTCTTACTGAGGCAATTCAAAAGATTAAAGAACAACCTGTAGAAGTATCCACCTCTAAAAATAAAGTCTTTGCTACATATGAAGTAAAACAAGATACCTCTATTTTCTTCACTATTCCTTATGACAAAGGTTGGTCTGCATACCAAGATGGGAAAAAACTTGAAATCAAGCAGGCTCAGACTGGTTTTATGAAAGTTGATGTTCCAGAGGGAAAAGGCACCATTACACTTTCCTTTATCCCCGATGGTTTTGTTATTGGAGCAGTCTGCTCAGTAACTGCCCTTCTTCTTTTTGGAATCTATAATCACAGACGAAATTTATCTAAGACAGAAAAAGATTGACCAATTCCTTGGCCAATCTTTTTAATCTTCTTCCATTTTCTTAGGTTGATAAGCTAGCATACCTAAAGCAGTAAATAAAGCTAGAGTTATAATAAGGAAAATCACTTGATGATGAATATTTCCTGTCATAGAGATTGTTTGTCGTAAGCCTGATACTGAGTAACTCATTGGTAACCATGGATTGACACCTTTAAAGAAATCATTTGTCAAAGCAAGGGGATAAGTTCCTGCACTTGATGCTAACTGTAATAAAAGTAAAATAAGAGAGAAGAAAGCTCCTATACGGCTATTCCAAGTTGTTAAAGCTGTCACCATAGACATGAAAGCTAAACTTGTGATTATAATTAGAATCAAGGTCCTCATCTCATGGTTCGCAGTCAATCCAATAAGATGTACACCTCCATAAACTAAAACACCTGCTAAGACAGCTATAATCCCATTTATTTCAGAACGAGACTTCAACCAAGCCCAACGACTCTCTGGATGACGTCCAGAAGGCAACTTAGCAAAAATCATATTAGTAGATATAGCAGCAACAAAAAGAGCAACTGATATCATATAAGGAGCCATAGCAATCCCATTTACAGGAACTTGGTCATTGTCTGTTTTTGAGAGAACTAGAGGATCAGATAATGTTTCTGCATTTTCAGATTCTGTTGATGCTGATTTAAGTTGATTGTTAGCATTGCCTAATCCTTGCCCTAATGAATCAACTCCTGTCTGTAAATCTTCAAGACTAGAGGTTAAAGTTGTTCCACCATCTGCTAGTTTTCCAGCACCATCTGCAATCTTCATAGCGCCACTTCCTAGTTGAGATGCTGCAGAAAGTAACTGTGTTGATTTATCTGTTAATTGACCAGAACCAAATTTTAATTTAGTGAGACCTGCTATTAGCTCTGGACTCTTATTATTCAATTGAGCAGAACCAGATGACAAACTTTCTATACCTGATACTAATTCTGGAGTTTTTCCAGCTAGCGCATCTACTCCAGCTGTCAAGGTTGATGTGTTTTCTGTCAACTTACTTGATCCAGAAACTAATTGATCCAGACTAGTCGTTAAACTTGCATTCTTTTCACTTAGTTGATTAGCACCTATAGAAATAGTATCCAGTTCCTTAGTATAGTTTACAACTCCTTTTTCAATTGACTGACTTCCAGGAACTAACTGATTGTCTACAGTAGTTTGTAATTTTGTGAATCCATTTGACAATGTTGTCAAGGAACTAGATGCTGCAGGTAAGAGTTGATTTGCTTTCGTCTGCACATCAGATAGATTAGATACTTGTTGTTCTGAATTCTCTATACTTTCTTTTAATCCTCCTACTGTCGTTAAAATTGTTTTTGCTGACTCAATAGTAGAATTAGAATTTTTAGAAATAGCTTCTATCAGTTCTTTCTTTTGTTCCTCTGTGAGAGATTGATAAGTAGCTGTTGATTGAAGGTTAGCAATAGTTTTCTCTTGTTCTGTCTGACTTTTGGTCACAATATCCTGAGCAAGATTCGTTAGATTTGGCAAAGCTTCTGACAATGTACCTTTCAGTTGAGGATTATCTGATATTGTAAGAGCTTGTAGTGTTTTATTTAGTTCTCCTAGACTAGTTGCCAATTGAGTTATTTGTTCATTCTGTTGAGATGAGGAATTCAGTTGATTTGAAATTTCTTTAATACCAGTATTTAATTGCTCCATTCCATCTCTTAGTGCGTCTGATTGATTTGATAATTGACTTGTTCCATTAGAAAGTTTTTCTACATTACTTGTATAAGCATTGACACCAACCGAAAATTGACTGAGACCTGAATTGAGTTGTGAAACTCCACCTGTATAGGTCTTTATACCTGTATTCAGCTGATTTACACCTGTCACCAACTCAGGAGTTCTTGAGGCCAATTGACCAAGTCCAGTGTCAACTTGTGAAACTGCATTTGTATAACTTTGTAAACCACTATTAAAAGTTCCTAAACCAAGATGTAATTGCTCTATGGCAGATACATAGGCAGACAATCCTTTTGTAAATTGATTAGCTCCATTTGAAAAAGTTACACTTGAGTTAGCTAGAGTATTGAGATTTGTCGTCAATGTTTGACTTCCTTTTGCTAACTGATTAGTCCCATCAGCCAGTTGTTCACTTCCATCAGCTGCTTTATTTATCCCAGACTTCAAGTCACTCATTTTTTGAAATAGTGCCTTGGTATATGTTTCAGTTACATTCGTAGAGACGGTTTGTTTTAATTGTGTCATTGCAGAATCACTCATCTTACTTGCAATAAAGCTACGACCGCTTGAAGTTTGATAATCAATTTGCATCTGTTCAGGGTGATTTGTTAGAATCGAAGTAGCTTTTTCAGATAGATCACTTGGTAAAGTCACTACCATATAGTATTCGCCATCATCTAGCCCCTTTTTCCCCTCTTCTTCATTGACAAAATGAAAATCTAAAGTCTTATTTTCTTTTAAATTAGACACCATGTCTTTTCCTATAGCCATTGTATTTCCATTATAAGAAGCTTCCTTGTCATTATTAACAACTGCTACAGGTAACTCCGATACTTGACCATATGGATCCCACATTGACGATAAAAATATGATATTGTATAAAGCTGGAATAAGAGAAATTCCTATCATTACAATAATGAATGTCGGTTTTTTAAAAATTGCTTTCCATTCTTTAAACATATTTCCTCCTTTTTTAAACATATTGTCTAAATTTTTGATATAATAGATTATACATTAAAAAATCTAAATTACAAGATAAAAAAATTTTTTTTAGACATATAGTCTAAATTGTTCAAAAGGAGAAACTATGAAAGAAAGTAACAAACGATTAAAAACAAAGAGAAATATTGAAAATGCCATGGTTCAATTATTGATGGATCACCCCTTCGATCAAATTACTACAATTAAATTAGCAGAAAAAGCTGGAATTAGTCGTTCTAGCTTCTATACCCATTACAAGGATAAGTATGATATGATTGAACACTATCAAAGTAAGTTATTTCATACATTTGAGTATATCTTCCAAAAACATGCTCATCATAAAAAAGATGCCATTTTAGAAGTATTTGACTATTTAGAATCTGAACCATTATTAGCTGCTCTTTTATCTGAAAATGGTACCAAAGAAATCCAAAATTTCTTAAGAAATAAGCTTCATATCATGCTGAGCACAGATCTTCAGAAGCGCTTTATGCAACTACAACTAAATTCAATTGAATTAGAATATAGCAGCATTTATCTGACAAATGCCCTATTTGGAGTTTGTCAAACTTGGATTGCTCGTGGAAAAAAAGAAAGTCCGCAAGAAATGACAGACTTCCTTATGAAAATGCTAGGTGATGCCAACTAAGAACAAAAAAGAACACCATCTGGTGTTCTTTTTATCTAACTCCGCCAGTAGGACTCGAACCTACGACATCATGATTAACAGTCATGCGCTACTACCAACTGAGCTATGGCGGATAAAATAGTCCGTACGGGATTCGAACCCGTGTTACCGCCGTGAAAAGGCGGTGTCTTAACCCCTTGACCAACGGACCATCTATCTGTAGCAGATATAACCATTATATCAATTTCTTACTGATTGTCAATCACTTTTTAGATTTTTTCTCTAGAATATCTTTTAGTTTACGAACTTTCAAACGGGTAATGGGACAACGATGATCTTCATAAAAAACAACTTCTAAATTCTTTCGATCAATTTCTCTCACATTTCCCACATTGACAAGGAAAGATTTATGGGAGCAATAAAATCGTTGAGTATGTTTGTCCTTCTCTTGAATATCTGTCATAGTTCCATAAAACTCTTTGGCAAAATTCTTACCAATAATTCGCAATTTATGAGAAACACCTGTTGTTTCGATATACAGAATATCATGGTAAGGAATTTTCAAATCATTTCCTTTATAGTTGTAATCAAAATAGTCTACAACATCTTCGTTTTCAATCAGCATGCTCTTAGTGTAAAAAATACTCTGCTCGATACGTTTTTTGAACAATTCATCATTGATATCCTTATCTACAAAATCTAAAGCTGATACCTGATACTTATAAGTTAAAGTAGCGAATTCAGATCGACTAGTAATAAAGACAATAATAGCATAAGGATTGTGATGACGGATAAATTGAGCCACTTCAAAGCCTTTTTTCTCGATTCCATGAATATCGATATCTAGGAAATAAAGCTGGTTTACTTCATCATTTTCGATATATTCCTTAAACTCACGAACTTTTCCTGTTGTCTTATATAAAATAGGAATATTCGATTCCTCAGAGATTTCATTCAATATTCTCTCTAGTCTCACTTGATGTTCAATAACATCTTCTAAAATTAATACTTTCATTCAAATTCCCTCTTAAATCTAATAATTTGTCTAAATGTGTTATCTTCCATCTCAGTTTCTAAAATAATATTGTCATACTTATCTAAAATCTCTTTGACATTATTAAGTCCTAGACCTCTATTTCTTCCCTTGGTAGAGAAACCTAAGGCAAATAGGTCCTCTGAAGGCGTCATAGTGATTTTGCATGAATTCTGGATAACTATAACTGTTTCAAAATCCATTTTAATGACTGCAACTTCCATTTGTTTCAAGTAACTATCTGCGGCACCTTCAACAGCATTATTTAATAGAATGCTCATGATGCGAACAAGATCAAGTAAATCCATTGACAATCTAGTAATGACATCTTTTACTTCCAATGTAAACTCTACATCATTATTTCGTGCATAGACAATCGATTGAGCAATTAAACTTCGTAAAGCCGAATCTTCTATGTTGTTTAAATCAAAGTAAGTATATTTGTCTGACCTCAATTTCTGATTTGCTTTTACTAAGACCTCGT
Organism: Streptococcus sp. BS35b; assembly: GCF_000286475.1. Taxonomy (NCBI): domain Bacteria; kingdom Bacillati; phylum Bacillota; class Bacilli; order Lactobacillales; family Streptococcaceae; genus Streptococcus; species Streptococcus sp. BS35b. The sequence goes on along the minus strand of NZ_ALKH01000002.1, from coordinate 19,089 downwards.
TGTAAATCCTGTCAATTTCGTGTAAATCTCCGCTGTCAATCGCCATTTGCATGCTGACAAGCATACCTGCATAGTCATGACGAAAACCTCGAATCTCATTATACAAACCCACAATCTCATCTGTATAAGTTTGTAAATACTTTTGTTCAAATTTCTTCTGCTTTAGGGCAATCTCTTTTTCAATTTGAACCTTATAAGAATTCATTGCAAAGAAAACTAATAGCAGACAGATAAAAACAATGGTTGATAAAATACTTCCGAAGCTATTTAAATGATGAGTTGTACTTACTATATCTGAAATAAACAATAAGATATGCAAACCAAAGAAAGCAACTGTTACTTTTTTTAAAAAAGGGTACAGATAATCTTTATCAAAATATTTTATTTTTAAATGAAAATAACGAATTGTTTTTAAAATAACAAAATAGGTCAACAACAATACTACTAGAAAGAATATACTTTCATAGTGTAATGCAAGCTCATCACCTGTTATCGAGGATAGGGTTACAGCTATAAAAGTATGAGTACTGTGATATAAGAGAGAAAGCAGGAAACTTAGGAATACTCCCCTATACTTATCAAACTTTTTAAACCATATAAAATAAGCGTATAAAATAAATGGATATAAAAATTTTTCAATCCCTAGTCCACTTAAATATATAGAATAGAAGAAAAATTCAACTACAAATTCTACTATTACTGTATAAAAAATAAAGAAGTATTGTTCTTTTCTAGTTGTATTACAAATCAAATTATAACTTTTACTAGTAATAAAAATATGTAATATAACGCTTATTATTGCGAAAAAATCCATTCTTTTCTCCCTTTACTTTCTTTTAAAAAAATAAAATAAAAAATTATTTTCCTTTCTAATTTCTCCACCTCGAATCTTCTGCAATTCTGCCTCTGTTACCTTTTTAAATTGTTCCAATTTTTCTGTATTTTTCATAATGAAATCTCCTGTATTATTTTTTTCTTGTAAGTTAACTTACAAATCCATTATACAAAATGAAGACCATATAAGAAAAAAATTTTCCCAACTGTACATTTTTGCACCTGAAACGCACTTTTTTAAGAAAAAAGCTGGGACTCATCCCAGCTTCGCATCTAAAATTGATCCCAGCAGGATTCGAACCTGCGACCGTTCGCTTAGAAGGCGAATGCTCTATCCAGCTGAGCTATGAGACCTAACATGACCATTCTATCAAAAAACAAGAGCTAAGTCAATCTTCTATTTGTGGTAAGGAGAACCCTGCTGAATCGTAAAAGCACGGTAAATTTGTTCAACTAAAACCAATCTCATTAACTGATGTGGTAATGTCAGACGTCCAAAACTGATAGAAAGATTGGCCCTATTTTTTACAACAGGAGCTAGACCCAAACTTCCTCCAATGATAAAAGTAAGAGTTGAGTAGCCTTTGATAGAAGCCTGCTCTAGTTGCTTACTAAATTCCTCTGAGGAGAGTGTTTTTCCTTCAATGGCTAGTACAACGACAAAGTCTCTTTCTCCAACCTTAGAAAGAATTCTTTCACCTTCTGTTTCCAAGATTTTTTGATTTTCTAATTTACTGGCTTTGTCAGGTGTTTTCTCATCAGCAAGTCCAATCATTTCTAATTTGGCGAAACGTGAAATTCGTTTGGTATACTCAGCAATGCCATCTTTTAAGTATTTCTCTTTCAGTTTTCCTACTGTTACAACTTTTATTCTCATTCTTCTATTCTATCATATCCACACTTTATTTCACATCTTATACACATGAAAATCATCCAAAAATGCTATTAAATTCACAGAATAAGGTGAGTTATCCACAACTTGTGTAAAACTTTTAAGCTTAGATTAAGTTAATAGGTTTATAATCTTGACAAACAATAGCAAACGGAGGCGTTTATGAAACACTTACAAAAATTTTACAAAAAAGGAGTTACTTTTCTTGTAATTATTCTGATAGGATTTTTGAGTGGTGCACTAGGAAGTTTTGTAACATTGCAACTTTATCAAAAACAAGGAAATCAAGCTACAAATAATAATTCTAGCACTGTAACTCAAACATCATACAAGAATGAAAACTCAACTACTCAAGCAGTGAATAAAATTAAGGATGCTGTTGTATCAGTCATTACTTACTCTGCTAATAAACAAAGTAGTGTATTTGGAACTGAAGAATCAAATTCTGATACGGATAATCAACAGATTGCAAGTGAAGGATCAGGTGTCATCTATAAAAAGAACGAAAATGATGCTTATATTGTAACAAATACTCACGTTATTAACGGAGCTTCAAAAGTCGATATCCGTTTAGCTGATGGTACAAAAGTCCCTGGTGAAATTATTGGATCGGATACCTTCTCTGATATTGCTGTCGTAAAAATTTCTTCAGAAAAAGTTACAACAGTGGCAGAATTTGGTGATTCAAGCCAACTTAACGTTGGAGAAACAGCGATTGCTATCGGTAGTCCTTTAGGTTCAGAATATGCTAATACAGTTACACAGGGAATCATCTCAAGTCTTAATCGGAATGTTTCTCTAAAATCTGAAGATGGTCAAGCTATTTCAACAAAAGCCATTCAAACAGATACGGCCATTAACCCTGGTAACTCTGGTGGTCCTCTTGTAAATATTCAAGGACAAGTAATTGGTATTACATCAAGTAAGATTGCAAGTAATGGTGGAACATCTGTAGAAGGTCTTGGTTTTGCAATTCCTTCAAACGATGTACAAAATATTATTAAACAGCTTGAAAGTGATGGTAAAGTGACTCGTCCTGCTCTTGGAATCCAAATGGTCAATCTGTCTAACGTTGGAGCTAATGATCTTAGAAAACTAAATATTCCAAGTAACCTCACTTCAGGTGTAGTTGTTCGATCTGTTCAAAGTAATATGCCTGCAAATGGACATCTTCAAAAATACGATGTCATTACTAAAGTTGACGACAAAGAAATTACTTCATCAACAGACTTACAACACGCTCTTTACAACCATGCTATTGGAGACACTATCAAAATAACCTACTACCGTAATGGTAAGGAGGAAACAACATCTATAAAACTAGATAAGAATTCTGGTGATTTAGAACGTTAATTGACATCAGTGTAAAGAAAACTTTACAGAAAGTAAAAGATATGTTAGTGTAGAATCATGGAAAAATTTGAAATGATTTCTATCTCTGAAATACAAAAAAATCCTTACCAACCTCGGAAAGAATTTGATGTAGAAAAATTAAAAGAATTGGCTCAGTCAATCAAAGAAAATGGGCTCATCCAACCAATCATCGTTCGTCAATCTCCTGTAATTGGTTATGAAATCCTTGCAGGAGAGAGACGATATCGAGCTTCTCTCTTGGCTGGTCTGACCTCTATCCCAGCCGTTGTAAAGCACCTCTCAGATCAGGAAATGATGGTTCAATCAATCATTGAGAATTTGCAGAGAGAAAACTTAAATCCTGTTGAAGAAGCACGCGCCTACGAATCTTTAGTAGAAAAAGGATTTACTCACACTGAGATAGCCGATAAAATGGGGAAATCTCGACCTTATATCACTAATTTTATTCGTTTACTTTCCCTACCAGAGCATATCCTAGCTGAAGTAGAAAATGGAAAAATTTCTCAAGCGCATGCACGTTCACTAGTTGGTTTAGACAAAGAGCAGCAAGACTATTTCTTCCAACTAATCAAAAATGAAGATATTTCTGTGAGAAAGTTAGAAGCACTTCTTACAGAGAAAAAACACAAGAAGCAAAAAAAAAGTGATTCTTTCATCAAAGACGAAGAAGATAAATTAAAAAAACTACTCGGTTTAAGTGTAGAAATTAAACTTTCAAAAAAAGATACTGGAAAGATTATTATCTCCTTTTCAAGTCAAGAAGAATACGATAGAATTATTAACAGCCTGAGATAAGGCTGTTCTTTTATTTTCTCAACCCACAAATTTATCCACCAATTTTTTTATCAAAAAGCCTACTAAATCAAGGATTTTTCTATTTATCCCCAACTTGTGGATAAATACTACTAACATTGTGGATTCTTTTCCCCAATCTGTGGAAAAATCCTATTATCTATGGTAAAATAAGTCTAGCACTAAACTACTAAAATCATAGTAAAGGAGGAAAACTAGTTGAAAGAAAAGCAATTTTGGAATCGTATTTTAGAATTTGCTCAAGAAAGATTAACTCGATCTATGTATGATTTCTATGCTACACCTGCTGAACTCATCAAAGTAGAAGAAAACACAGCTACTATATTTCTACCGAGATCAGAGATGGAAATGGTGTGGGAAAAGCAATTAAAAGATATTATTATTGCTGCTGGTTTTGAAATTTATGATTCTGAAATCAAACCTCACTATATTTTCACTAAACCTCAGAGCACAGAATCTCCTCAAGTAAATGATACGAATAGTGTCTCTACTTACGATTACACACCTGCACTACCAACGATTCCCTATTCCGAAACAGGGTTAAAAGAAAAATATACCTTTGATAACTTTATTCAAGGTGATGGGAATGTTTGGGCGGTGTCTGCTGCACTAGCTGTATCTGAAGATTTAGCTCTGACTTATAATCCTCTTTTCATCTATGGAGGACCTGGTCTTGGAAAGACTCACTTGCTCAATGCGATTGGAAATGAGATTTTGAAAAATATTCCTGATGCGCGTGTCAAGTACATTCCTGCCGAAAGCTTTATCAATGACTTTCTTGAACACTTGCGACTTGGGGAAATGGAAAAGTTCAAAAAGACTTACCGTAGTCTTGATCTCTTGTTGATTGATGATATCCAATCTCTCAGTGGCAAAAAAGTCGCGACCCAAGAAGAATTTTTCAATACCTTCAATGCTCTTCATGATAAGCAGAAACAGATTGTCCTAACCAGTGATCGAAGTCCTAAACACCTAGAAGGCCTTGAGGAAAGACTTGTTACACGCTTTAGCTGGGGATTGACGCAAAATATCACCCCTCCTGACTTTGAGACACGTATCGCCATTCTTCAAAGTAAAACAGAGCACTTGGATTACCATTTCCAAAGTGATACTCTAGAGTACTTGGCTGGCCAATTTGATTCAAATGTTCGAGAATTAGAAGGAGCAATCAACGATATCACTTTAATTGCCAGAGTGAAGAAGATTAAGGATATTACTATTGATATTGCTGCGGAGGCTATTAGAGCACGTAAGCAAGACGCTCGCCAGATACTTGTTATTCCTATTGAGAAAATCCAAACTGAAGTTGGTAATTTTTATGGAGTGAGTGTCAAAGAAATGAAGGGGACGAGACGAGTTCAAAACATCGTTTTAGCGCGTCAAGTTGCCATGTACCTAGCTAGAGAACTGACAGATAACAGTCTTCCAAAAATCGGAAAAGAATTCGGAGGAAAAGATCACACCACCGTTATTCATGCCCATGCTAAAATCAAATCATTGATTGACGAAGACGATAATTTACGCTTAGAAATCGAAGCAATCAAAAAGAAAATTAAGTAGCTTGTGGATAAGTTTTCCTTTCTTATCTTTTTTATCCACATTTTTTAAACAAGCTTAGAAGCTTAAGTTTACTAAATAGTACTCTGTTTTCCACAGAATTCACACACTCTATTATTACTATTAACTTTCTAATACTAAAAATAAATAAAGGAGAATCCATGATTCATTTTTCAATCAATAAAAATTTATTTCTACAAGCCTTAAATACTACAAAACGGGCAATTAGCTCAAAAAATGCTATTCCAATTTTATCAACAATCAAAATTGACGTTACCAATGAAGGAATTACTTTAATTGGATCAAATGGTCAAATTTCTATTGAAAATTTCATTTCTCAAAAGAATGAAGATGCTGGTCTCTTGATTACTTCTTTGGGTTCGATTCTTCTTGAAGCTTCTTTCTTTATCAATGTTGTATCTAGTCTACCTGATGTGACTCTTGATTTTAAAGAAATTGAACAAAATCAAATTGTTTTAACCAGCGGTAAATCAGAAATTACTCTAAAAGGAAAAGATAGCGAACAGTATCCTCGTATCCAAGAAATTTCAGCTAGCACACCTTTGGTTCTTGAAACAAAACTACTCAAGAAAATTATCAATGAAACAGCATTTGCTGCAAGTACGCAAGAAAGTCGTCCCATCTTAACAGGTGTCCACTTCGTATTGAGCCAACACAAGGAACTAAAAACAGTTGCGACAGACTCACACCGCCTTAGCCAGAAGAAATTGACTCTTGAAAAAAATGGAGATGATTTCGATGTGGTGATTCCTAGCCGCTCTTTACGCGAATTTTCAGCGGTATTTACAGATGATATTGAAACTGTAGAGATTTTCTTTGCAAATAATCAAATCCTCTTTAGAAGCGAAAATATTAGCTTCTACACTCGTCTACTAGAAGGTAATTATCCTGATACAGATCGCTTGATTCCAACAGACTTTAACACTACAATTACTTTTGATGTTGTTAATTTACGTCAATCTATGGAACGTGCACGTCTCTTATCAAGTGCGACTCAAAACGGTACTGTGAAGCTTGAAATTAAAGGTGGGGTTGTTAGTGCCCATGTTCACTCTCCAGAAGTTGGTAAAGTAAACGAAGAAATCGATACGGAGCAGGTGACCGGGGATGATTTAACTATTAGTTTTAACCCAACTTACTTGATTGATTCCCTCAAGGCTTTAAATAGCGAAAAGGTGACTATTAGCTTTATCTCATCAGTTCGTCCATTTACTCTTGTGCCAGCAGATACTGACGAAGATTTCATGCAGCTTATCACACCAGTTCGAACAAATTAAGTGAAAGAGGTTGAGCCTGGCTCGCCTCTTTTATGATATAATCAAAAAAGAAAAGGAGAGTAGTATGTATCAAGTTGGAAATTTTGTTGAGATGAAAAAACCACACGCTTGTACCATCAAGTCAACAGGCAAAAAGGCTAATCGTTGGGAAATTACACGTGTAGGGGCAGATATCAAAATAAAGTGTAGCAATTGTGACCACCTTGTCATGATGAGTCGCTATGATTTTGAACGAAAAATGAATAAGATTATTGACTAAGAACCCTTAGTTTAGAGGGTTAGCAAGTTTTCCCTTTTTGTGTTATAATGTTAGGGATTGAAATGAGAACGGAGAATGAGAAACTATGGCTTTAACAGCAGGTATCGTTGGTTTGCCAAATGTTGGTAAATCAACCCTTTTTAATGCAATTACAAAAGCAGGAGCAGAGGCGGCAAACTACCCATTTGCGACTATTGATCCAAACGTTGGGATGGTGGAAGTTCCAGATGAACGTCTACAAAAACTAACGGAAATGATTACCCCTAAAAAGACAGTCCCAACAACCTTTGAATTTACAGATATTGCAGGGATTGTAAAAGGAGCATCAAAAGGAGAAGGTCTAGGTAATAAATTCTTGGCCAATATCCGTGAGGTAGATGCGATTGTTCACGTAGTTCGTGCTTTTGATGATGAAAATGTGATGCGCGAACAAGGACGTGAAGACGCCTTTGTGGATCCACTTGCAGATATTGATACCATTAACCTGGAGTTGATTCTTGCTGATTTAGAATCAGTCAATAAGCGCTATGCGCGTGTAGAAAAGATGGCACGTACGCAAAAAGATAAAGAATCAGTAGCAGAGTTTAACATTCTTCAAAAAATTAAACCAGTTCTTGAAGATGGAAAATCAGCTCGTACCATTGAATTCACAGATGAGGAACAAAAAGTTGTTAAGGGTCTTTTCCTTTTGACTACTAAACCAGTTCTTTATGTTGCTAATGTGGATGAAGATGTAGTTTCAGATCCAGATTCTATCGACTATGTGAAGCAAATTCGAGAATTTGCAGCGACAGAAAATGCTGAGGTGGTAGTTATTTCTGCGCGTGCTGAGGAAGAAATTTCTGAGTTAGACGATGAGGATAAGCAAGAGTTTCTTGAAGCACTTGGTTTGACTGAATCAGGCGTTGACAAGTTGACTCGTGCAGCTTATCACTTGCTTGGGCTTGGAACTTACTTCACAGCTGGTGAAAAAGAAGTCCGTGCTTGGACCTTTAAGCGAGGGATGAAAGCTCCTCAAGCAGCTGGTATTATCCACTCAGACTTTGAAAAAGGGTTTATTCGTGCAGTAACAATGTCATATGAGGATCTAGTGAAATATGGATCTGAAAAGGCTGTAAAAGAAGCTGGGCGTTTGCGTGAAGAAGGAAAAGAATATATCGTTCAAGATGGCGATATCATGGAATTCCGCTTTAATGTTTAATAACATTTAATAAATAGTGTCAATTAGGTTGGAAAAAAAATTCCAACCCTTTTGGCTTTTGAAAGGAAAATAAATGACTAAATTACTTGTTGGATTAGGAAATCCAGGGGATAAATATTTTGAAACCAAACACAACGTTGGATTTATGTTGATTGACCAAATCGCTAAAAAACAAAATGTCACTTTTACACATGACAAGATATTTCAAGCTGATCTAGCATCTTTTTTCTTCAATGGAGAAAAAATTTATCTGGTCAAACCAACGACCTTTATGAATGAAAGTGGAAAAGCAGTTCATGCTTTATTGACTTACTATGGTTTGGATATTGAAGATTTACTCGTTATTTACGACGACCTTGACATGGAAGTCGGGAAAATTCGTTTAAGAGCAAAGGGATCAGCAGGTGGTCATAATGGTATCAAGTCTATTATTCAACATATAGGGACTCAGGTATTTAACCGTGTTAAAATAGGTATTGGAAGACCTAAAAAAGGCATGTCAGTTGTTCATCATGTTTTAAGTAAGTTTGATCAGGATGACTATGTGGGTATTTTACAGTCTATTGACAAGGTTGCCAATGCTGTAAACTACTATTTACAAGAGAAAAACTTTGAGAAAACAATGCAGAGGTATAACGGCTAAATGGTGACTTTATTAGATTTATTCTCAGAAAATGACCAGATAAAAAAATGGCATCAAAATCTGATAGATAAGAAAAGACAACTAATACTTGGTTTATCAACTTCTACCAAGGCTCTTGCAATTGCAAGCAGTCTAGAAAAAGAAAATAAGGTTGTGTTACTGACTTCAACTTATGGAGAAGCAGAACGAATTATCAGTGATCTTCTTTCTCTCTTAGGGAAGGAACTTGTCCATCCTTTTTTGGTAGATGACTCTCCTATGGTAGAGTTTTTGATGTCTTCACAAGAAAAAATCATTTCGCGGGTTGAGGCCTTGCGTTTTTTGAGTGATCCGTCTAAGAAAGGGATTTTAGTTTGTAATATCGCAGCGAGTCGGTTGATTTTACCCTCTCCGACTAGATTTAAAGAAAGTATTATAAGGATTGCAGTTGGAGAAGAATATGACCAACACGAGCTACTTCACCAGTTAAAGGAAATTGGCTATCGAAAAGTTACTCAAGTACAGACACAAGGTGAGTTTAGTATTCGAGGAGATATTTTAGATATTTTTGAGATGTCTCAGTTAGAACCTTTCCGAATCGAGTTTTTTGGCGATGAAGTAGATGGTATTCGTACTTTTGAAGTCGAAACACAATTATCAAAAGAAAATCAGACAGAACTTACTATCTTTCCAGCTAGTGATATGCTTTTGAGAGAAAAGGATTATCAACGAGGACATTCAGCTTTAGAAAAGCAAATTTCGAAGACTCTATCACCAATTTTGAAATCCTATCTAGAAGAGATTTTGTCAAGTTTTCATCAAAAACAAGTACATTCAGATAGTCGAAAGTTTTTATCTTTATGTTACGATAAAACATGGACTATATTTGATTATATTGAAAAAGATACACCAGTGTTTTTTGATGATTACCAAAAATTGATGAATCAGTATGAAGCCTTTGAAAGAGAATTAGCACAATACTTTACAGAAGATTTACAGAATGGTAAATCATTTTCTGAGATGCAGTATTTTGCAGATACAGAGCAAACCTATAAAAAACAAAGTCCAGTTACCTTTTTCTCCAATCTGCAAAAGGGTTTAGGAAATCTCAAGTTTGACCACATTTATCAATTTAATCAATACCCTATGCAGGAGTTTTTCAATCAATTTTCTTTTCTTAAAGAAGAAATTGAGCGATATAAAAAAATGGACTACACCATTGTTTTGCAGTCTAGCAATTCAATGGGAAGTAAAACATTGGAGGATGTTTTAAAGGAATACAAGATTAAATTGGATTTCAGAGATAAGTCAAGTATCTGTAAAAAATCTGTAAACTTAATTGAGGGTAACCTAAGACATGGTTTTCATTTTGTAGATGAAAAAATTCTCTTGATTACTGAACATGAGATTTTTCAAAAGAAATTAAAACGTCGTTTTCGAAGACAACATACGTCAAATGCAGAGCGATTAAAAGATTATAATGAACTTGAAAAAGGGGACTACGTTGTTCACCATATCCATGGAATTGGTCAATATCTAGGGATTGAAACCATTGAAATCAAAGGAATTCACCGTGATTATGTTAGTGTACAGTATCAAAATGGTGACCAAATCTCCATCCCAGTAGAGCAGATTCAGTTACTGTCTAAATATGTTTCAAGTGATGGGAAACCTCCTAAACTTAATAAATTAAATGACGGTCATTTCAAAAAGGCCAAGCAAAAAGTTAAGAACCAGGTAGAGGATATAGCTGACGATTTAATCAAACTGTATTCTGAGCGTAGTCAGTTGAATGGTTTTGCGTTCTCAGCTGATGATGATGATCAACATGCTTTTGATGATGCTTTCCCTTACGTTGAAACGGATGATCAACTTCGTAGTATTGAGGAAATCAAGAGAGATATGCAGGATTCTCACCCCATGGATCGACTTTTAGTTGGGGATGTTGGTTTTGGGAAGACTGAAGTTGCAATGCGTGCAGCCTTTAAGGCAGTCAATGATCACAAACAGGTTGTCGTTCTAGTTCCGACGACGGTGTTAGCACAACAACACTATACGAATTTTAAGGAAAGATTCCAAAATTTTGCTGTTAATATTGATGTGTTGAGTCGCTTTAGAAGTAAAAAAGAGCAGGCAGAGACACTTGAAAAATTAAAGAATAGTCAAGTCGATATTTTGATTGGAACGCATCGTGTTTTGTCAAAAGATGTTGTGTTTTCTGATTTGGGCTTGATGATTATTGATGAGGAACAACGATTCGGTGTTAAGCATAAGGAGACTTTGAAAGAACTAAAAAAACAAGTAGATGTTCTAACATTGACAGCAACGCCAATCCCTCGTACCCTTCATATGTCTATGCTAGGAATTCGAGATTTGTCTGTTATTGAAACTCCTCCAACTAATCGCTATCCAGTGCAAACTTATGTTTTAGAAAAGAATGATAGTGTGATTCGCGATGCTGTCTTGCGTGAAATGAAGCGGGGAGGTCAAGTTTACTATCTTTACAACAAAGTTGACACGATTGACCAGAAGGTTTCAGAATTACAGGAGTTGATTCCAGAGGCTTCGATTGGGTATGTTCATGGACAAATGAGTGAAATTCAGTTAGAAAATACTCTATTGGACTTTATTGATGGCCAATATGATATTTTGGTGACAACTACCATAATTGAAACAGGTGTTGACATTCCGAACGCCAATACCTTATTTATCGAAAATGCAGACCATATGGGCTTGTCAACTTTGTATCAATTAAGAGGGAGAGTTGGTCGGAGCAATCGCATTGCCTATGCCTATCTTATGTATCGTCCAGAAAAATCAATCAGTGAGGTCTCTGAAAAGAGATTAGAAGCTATCAAAGGATTTACAGAATTGGGATCTGGATTTAAGATTGCAATGCGAGATCTTTCGATTCGTGGAGCAGGAAACCTCTTAGGAAAATCCCAATCTGGCTTCATTGATTCTGTTGGTTTTGAATTGTATTCTCAGTTACTAGAAGAAGCTATAGCTAAACGCAATGGCAATGAGAACACAAGAACTAAAGGAAATGCTGAGTTGATTTTACAAATTGATGCTTATCTTCCTGATACTTACATTTCTGACCAGCGACATAAGATTGAAATTTACAAGAAAATTCGTCAAATTGACAATCGTGTCAACTATGAAGAATTACAAGAAGAGTTGATGGACCGCTTTGGAGAATATCCAGATGTAGTAGCATGCCTTTTAGAGATTGGTTTGGTCAAGTCATATTTTGACAAGGTCTTTGTAGAACGTGTGGAAAGAAAAGAAAATAAGATTACAGTTCAATTTGAAAAAGTCACTCAACGACTGTTCTTGGCTCAAGATTATTTTAAAGCCTTATCTGCAACGAACTTAAAAGCAGCCATAGCTGAGAATAAGGGATTAATGGAAGTTGTATTTGATGTCCGAAACAAGAAGGATTATGAAATTTTAGAAGGTTTGCTGATTTTTGGAGAAAGCTTATTAGAGATAAAAGAATCAAAGGAAGCAAATTCCATTTAACATTTTTCTTCTATAAAAAGGATAAAAATGGTACAATAATAATTTGAGGTAATAAAAATGAGATTAGACAAGTATTTAAAAGTATCACGAATTATTAAGCGCCGCAAAGTCGCAAAAGAAGTAGCAGATAAAGGTAGAATCAAGGTGAATGGAATCTTGGCCAAAAGTTCAACGGATTTGAAAGTTGATGACCAAGTTGAAATTCGCTTTGGAAATAAATTGTTGCTTGTTAAAGTACTAGAGATGAAAGATAGTACAAAAAAAGAAGATGCAGCAGGCATGTATGAAATTATCAGTGAAACACGGGTAGAAGAAAATGTCTAAAAATATTGTACAGATGAATAATTCTTTTATTCAAAATGAACACCAACGTCGTCGTTACTTGATGAAGGAGAGACAAAAGAGGAATCGCTTTATGGGTTGGGTTCTGATTTTGATGATTTTATTGTTTATTTTACCGACCTATAATCTGGCCCAAAGCTATAATCAGTTACTGCAACGTCGTCAGCAATTGACAGAGTTGAAAGAGCAGTATCAAACTCTCAGTGATGAAAAGGACAAGGAATCCGCTTTTGCTGCAAAGTTGAAAGATGAAGACTATGTAGCAAAGTATGCACGCGCCAAGTACTATTACTCAAAGAAACGAGAAGCAATTTACACAATTCCTGATTTGCTTCCGAGGTAATGTCATGGAAAATTTATTGGAAGTTGTTGAACAATTTTTAAGTTTATCAGATGAAAAATTAGAGGAATTGGCAGCTAAAAACCATTTATTACGATTACAAGAAGAAAGGGAAGAGAAGAATGCGTAAGTTCTTAGTAGTTTTATTGCTACCTGCTTTTATCATAACCTCAAGAGTAGTTAGCACAGAAAAACAGCTTCCTTACTCTTCGCAAGAAATTTATTATCTAACTGAGTCTGATTATGGCTTCTACTATAAAGAAACTCTGGAATCCCCAATGGTTTACGGAGAAACAGCTGTCTATGCTAATGAGGATCTTGTTAATGAGTCTGGTAAATTGACTCCTGGAAACGCCTTTAAAATTGTAGAATGGCGTTTGAATAGACAAGGTGTTCCTGTTTTTAAATTAGATAATCACCAGTTTATCCTTGCAGATAAGCGCTTGGTCTATGATCAAAGTCAAGTTCAAACTCAAAATAGGCAAGTATGGCTGGAGCCAGGGTTTGTTATCCATAACAGCCCCTATGATGCGAAAGAAATTTCTTCCTCTTTCTCTCCCTATCAACGCGTAACAGTAGATAGAACCCTTTTTGCTGAGGGACAGGAATTTCTTCATATTGATCAAGTTGGGTGGGTATCAAAAGAGTTCGTCTCAGAAGAAGACAATCGCATTCAGAAGGTTCAAGAAGTTTTATCAAGCAACTATCAGAATGAAAATTATTCTATTTATGTTAAACAACTGAGTACAGGTAAAGAGGCTGGGGTGAATGAAGACAGCAAACTCTATGCAGCTAGCATCTTGAAACTAGCCTATCTTTATTACGCTCAAGATAAGATAAATCAAGGGGAATATACGCTAGACAGTAGCTTTAAGTATATCCCAGAAGTAAATAGTTTCCCTGGATCCTATAAACCAGAAGGTAGTGGTAGCTTGCCTAAAAAAGAAGATAACAAAGAATACAGTCTTCAACAGTTAATTACTAAGGTAACAAAAGAGTCTGACAATGTTGCTCATAATATTTTAGGTTATTACGTGACCAATCAATCTGACGGGGCTTTTAAAGAAAAAATGTCCACCATTATGGGTGAAGATTGGGATGTGAATGATAAATTGACTTCTTCAAAAATGGCTGGAAAGGTCATGGAAGCTATTTATAATCAGAATGGTTTTGTCCTAGAGTCTCTAGGTAAGACCGATTTTGACAACCAACGAATCGCAAAAGGTGTTTCGGTTAAGGTAGCTCATAAAATTGGAGATGCCGACGAGTATAAACATGACACTGCCATTGTTTATACGGATTCTCCTTTCGTTCTTTCTATTTTCACCAAAAATTCTGATTATGACACTATTGCTAAGATAGCTAAGGATGTCTATGAGGTTTTAAAATGAGGGAACAGGATTTTTTAAATCATTTTCTCCGAAAAGAGTATTTCAAAAAACATTCGAAAGTCGTGTTAGCTTTGTCTGGCGGACTGGATTCAATGTTTTTATTCCATCTATTGTCTACTTATCAAAATGAGTTAGAAATTGAGCTGATTGTAGCACATGTCAATCACAAGCAGAGAAGGGAGTCTGACTGGGAGGAAAATGAACTAAGGAAGTTAGCTGATGCAGCTGAACTTCCTATTTATATCACAAGCTTTTCAGGAGACTTTTCAGAAGCGCGTGCTCGAGAGTTTCGTTATGATTTTTTTAGGAAAATCATGAAAGAGGTTGGAGCGACTGCCTTGGTTACTGCCCACCATGCAGATGATCAAGTTGAAACGATTTTGATGCGCTTGATTCGAGGTAGTAGACTAGGTCATTTAACAGGAATAAAAGAAAGTCAAGTAGTTGATGAAATTGAAATCATTCGTCCCTTGTTGCCTTTTCATAAAAAGGACTTTCCACCAATTGTTCATTTCGAAGATCAAACAAATCAGGAAAATACCTATTTTCGCAATCGTATTCGGAATAGGTATTTACCAGAACTTGAAAAAGAAAATCCTCGTCTTAAATCCTCCCTTTTAGATTTAGGAAGGGAAATTTCAGATTACCAAGCAACAATAACGGAGCTTTCGAAACAAATTGATGTGGAAGATTTGAATGAGCTATTTTCATACTCTCAACAAACTCAAGGAATCTTGCTCCAGAACTATCTTAATCAATTTCCAGACTTAAATCTGACAAAGGCTCAGTTTGCTGAAGTTCGACAGATTTTAGCAAGGAAAAGCCAGTATCGTCATTCTCTTAAAAATGGCTACGAATTGATAAAAGAGTATCAGAATTTTCGAGTTTGTAAAATCAGTCCTCAGGCTGATGAAAAGGATGATGAACTTGTGTTACACTATCAAAATCAAGTTCGATATAAGGGCTATTTATTTTCCTTTGGCATCCCTATTGAAGGGGATTTTGTTCAAAAAGTAACGGTTTCACGGGAAACATCTGTACATATTAGATGTCGAAAACCTGGCGACGTTATTACCCTAAATGGTCATCGAAAGAAACTGAGACGCTTATTTATAGATTTAAAAATCCCTATTGAAAAACGAAAAACAACCCCTATTATTGAGCAATTTGGAGAAATTGTCTCAATTTCAGGAATTGTGACCAGTGATTTGAGTAAAAACACGAAAAATGATATAATGAACACTGTAATTTATATAGAAAAAATAGATAGGTAAAAAGATGTTAGAACACGATATTAAAAAAATCCTCGTTTCACATGATGAAATTACAGAAGCAGCTAAAAAGCTAGGTGCGCAACTAACAAAAGAGTATGAGGGGAAAAATCCAATTCTTATTGGAATTCTGAAAGGATCTATTCCTTTTATGGCTGAATTGGTCAAACATATTGATACGCATATTGAGATGGACTTCATGATGGTATCTAGTTACCATGGTGGAACAGCAAGTAGTGGTGTCATCAATATCAAGCAAGACGTGACGCAAGATATCAAAGGGAGACATGTTTTATTTGTAGAGGATATCATTGATACAGGTCAAACTTTGAAAAATTTGCGAGATATGTTTATTGCAAGAGAAGCAGCTTCTGTTAAAATCGCGACTTTGTTGGACAAACCAGATGGACGTGTTGTTGAAATTGAAGCGGATTATACTTGTTTTACTATTCCAAATGAGTTTGTAGTAGGTTATGGTCTGGATTATAAGGAAAATTATCGTAACCTTCCTTATGTCGGAGTATTGAAAGAAGAAGTTTATTCAAATTAGAAAGATCTATCTTTAATGAAAAAACAAAATAACGGTTTAGTTAGAAATCCATTTCTCTACTTGTTAATTATCTTCTTCCTTGTGACAGGATTCCAGTATTTTTACTCTGGAAATACTGCTGGACGAAGCGAAAAAATTAACTATACAGAATTGGTAAAAGAGATTACAGCAGACAATGTAAAAGAATTAACTTATCAGCCAAATGGTAGCATCATTGAAGTGTCTGGTGTTTATAAAAATCCTAAGACTAGTAAAGAAGAAACAGGAATTCAATTTTTTACTCCTACAGCTACAACAGTAGAAAGATTCTCAAGTACTATTCTTCCGTCTGATTCAACAGTTTCAGAATTGCAAAAACTTGCTTCTGAACATCAGGCTGAGGTTACAGTCAAACATGAGAGTTCAAGTGGTATGTGGATCAATATCCTTGTGTCTGTTGTGCCATTTGCTATTCTCTTCTTCTTCCTATTCTCTATGATGGGAAATATGGGAGGAAATAGTGGCCGAAATCCAATGAGTTTTGGACGTAGCAAGGCCAAAGCTGCAAACAAAGAAGATATCAAGGTACGGTTCTCAGATGTTGCTGGTGCCGAGGAAGAAAAACAAGAATTAGTAGAAGTTGTTGAATTCCTAAAAGATCCAAAACGATTTACAAAACTTGGTGCGCGCATTCCTGCGGGTGTTCTTTTGGAGGGACCTCCGGGAACAGGTAAAACTTTGCTTGCTAAGGCAGTAGCCGGAGAAGCTGGTGTTCCATTCTTTAGTATCTCAGGTTCTGACTTTGTAGAAATGTTTGTCGGAGTTGGAGCTAGTCGTGTTCGTTCTCTTTTTGAAGATGCCAAAAAAGCAGCACCAGCTATCATCTTTATCGATGAAATTGATGCTGTTGGTCGCCAACGTGGTGTCGGCCTCGGTGGAGGAAATGATGAACGTGAACAAACCTTGAACCAACTCTTGATTGAAATGGATGGTTTTGAAGGAAATGAAGGAATCATCGTTATCGCTGCGACGAACCGTTCAGATGTTCTAGATCCAGCGCTTCTCCGCCCGGGGCGTTTCGATAGAAAAGTCTTGGTTGGTCGCCCTGATGTTAAAGGTCGTGAAGCAATCTTGAAAGTTCATGCTAAAAATAAACCTCTGGCAGACGATGTTGATTTGAAACTAGTTGCCCAACAAACCCCAGGTTTTGTGGGAGCTGACTTAGAAAATGTTCTAAACGAAGCAGCCTTAGTTGCTGCTCGTCGCAACAAATCAATCATTGATGCTTCAGATATTGATGAGGCAGAGGACAGAGTGATTGCTGGACCATCTAAGAAAGATAAAACAGTATCACAAAGAGAACGTGAATTGGTTGCTTATCATGAGGCTGGACATACCATTGTTGGTTTAGTCTTGTCAAATGCCCGTGTTGTTCATAAAGTTACCATTGTACCACGTGGACGTGCAGGTGGTTACATGATTGCACTTCCGAAAGAGGATCAAATGCTTCTATCTAAAGAAGACATGAAAGAGCAATTGGCAGGTTTGATGGGTGGTCGTGTAGCTGAAGAGATTATCTTTAATGTCCAAACGACAGGAGCTTCAAATGACTTTGAACAAGCTACACAGATGGCGCGTGCAATGGTCACTGAATACGGTATGAGTGAAAAACTTGGCCCAGTTCAATACGAAGGTAATCATGCTATGTTTGGTGCACAAAGTCCTCAAAAATCAATTTCAGAACAAACAGCCTATGAGATTGATGAAGAAGTACGTTTATTATTAAATGAGGCACGAAATAAAGCAGCTGAAATTATTCAATCAAATCGTGAAACCCACAAGTTGATTGCAGAAGCATTGTTGAAATACGAAACATTGGATAGTACACAGATTAAATCTCTTTACGAGACAGGAAAAATGCCTGAGACAGTAGAAGAGGAATCTCATGCACTATCTTATGATGAAGTAAAATCAAAAATGAGTGAAGAAAAATAAATTTAGAGAGGTTCAACCTCTCTTTTTATGTTCTAACGTGATGGTTACAGAGCAGATGCCCTGATAGTCGACCCTCCTCGTACAGGCTTAGATGATAAGCTATTGGATACTATTTTGACCTATGTTCCAGAAAAAATGGTCTATGTATCCTGCAATGTTTCGACCTTGGCGCGAGATTTAGTTAAACTAGTAAAAGTCTATGATCTCCAGTATATCCAGTCGGTCGATATGTTTCCCCACACTGCACGAACAGAAGCAGTGGTTAAGTTAGTGAAGAAAAGAAAAAATTAACTTCACTGAAAAAGTCCTTGACAAAGTAGGAAAAGTAGGTATAATAGAAAGAGTTGAAAAGCTCAAGGTCCGTTGGTCAAGGGGTTAAGACACCGCCTTTTCACGGCGGTAACACGGGTTCGAATCCCGTACGGACTATGGTGTATTGCGGTTAAAAAAACTTGAAAAAAGTTTCAAAAAAGTGTTGACAGAGGTTAGCAGCTGTGATATACTAATATAGTTGTCGCTTGAGAGAGATTGAGTGACAAAGACCTTTGAAAACTGAACAAGACGAACCAATGTGCAGGGCACTATAACTAAGGTTATAGTACTGAACAATGAAAAAACAATAAATCTGTCAGTGACAGAAATGAGTGAGAACTCAAACTTTTAATGAGAGTTTGATCCTGGCTCAGGACGAACGCTGGCGGCGTGCCTAATACATGCAAGTAGAACGCTGAAGAGAGGAGCTTGCTCTTCTTGGATGAGTTGCGAACGGGTGAGTAACGCGTAGGTAACCTGCCTGGTAGCGGGGGATAACTATTGGAAACGATAGCTAATACCGCATAAAATGGA